>NZ_JARXXJ010000005.1:0-133842 GCF_029893935.1 Breznakia sp. PFB1-19 | reverse complement strand
GTCTTATCAATATCAACTACCGTTTCTCGTAACTGACTTCATTATAAATCAAAAATTTGAAAAGTTCACTAAGTTGGACGATTTTCATCGTGGTAAAGTCACAACAACGTTATGAATATCTGAAAAAGAAAACGTATAACCATTTTTATTCAACTGGTTATACGTTTAGTGCAATCCTTAACTTAATGACATTGGCTCAAAGCTCTTTTTCTTTTGTCTTGGCTGTATCCACTTGAAACGGACCAAACATGGACTGTTCACAAACTTGGATAATCATATCAGCAACTTGCTTTGGCGTTTCAATTGCACCTTTATCAATCCATAGTAAAATAATAGAAAACACCCCTGATAATAAAACCTCATCAGCATAATCTTTTGGAAGATAATCCATGCCCATTTTCAGATTTTGCGAATGTTGTACTTTTTCTTTTATCAATTCTGCAATATATGCTTTAAAACGAGCCACAAACTTTGGATCCCCTTTTTCACCAGAGAGAGTTTCAATAAATGCAAATTCTTGTTTTACGTATTGTAATGCTTTCACTATTTGCGCATAACTAAAGATACTTGATGGTGTATTACTTTCTGCACTTTCTATCTGATCATCCAAAATCAATGTCAAATCATGGATTAAATCATCTTGCATTTTATCCATTAAGTCATATTTATCTAAATAGTGTAAATAGAATGTTCCACGATTTATTTTACTACCACGTGCAATGTCTGTAACACTCATTGCATCAAGCCCTTTTTCCTTTAAAAGTTTTGTAAAGGTTTTCTTAATTTTGTTTGTTGTTTCTGTGTGTCTTTGTGTACTCAAATATCTCACTCCTTAAATGAACACATCCCAATATTTTGATTATTGAAGATTCACTTAACACATTATATACTAGGTTTTACCAAAATCAACACGTTGTTCATAAAGGAGGTAATTTATGAGTTACATTGATATTATTGATAGTACAAAAGAATACAAGATGGGTGATACAACGATCACCGCAAACGATAAGGTGAACTTCTCAATTGAGAAAGGTGAACTAGCGATTATCTTAGGTGCTTCTGGTGCTGGTAAATCGACAATTTTAAATATATTAGGTGGTATGGATCGCAATGATAGTGGCCAAGTGATTATTGATGGCCATGATATTGCAGCATATTCAGATAAAGAGCTTATTACATATCGACGAAATGATGTCGGGTTTGTCTTCCAGTTTTATAACTTAGTACCAAATCTTACAGCTAAAGAAAACGTTGAACTTGCCAGCGAAATTGTGAAAGATGCAAGTGATGCTGTTGAAGTCTTAACAAGTGTAGGTCTACAATCAAGAATCAACAACTTTCCAACCCAACTTTCAGGAGGAGAGCAACAACGCGTTGCCATCGCTCGTGCTGTTGCGAAAAATCCAAAAATTCTACTTTGTGATGAACCTACGGGTGCTCTTGATTACAATACAGGTAAACAGGTCTTACAAATCCTTCAAGATATGTCACGCAAGCAAGGTGCAACTGTGATTATCGTGACACACAATGGAGCATTAGCACCAATTGCAGATCGAGTCATCCGTATGCGTGATGCCAAGGTGCAAAGTATCGAAATCAATGAGCAACCAAAATCAATTCGTGAGATTGAGTGGTGATTTCAATGAAGAAATTAGCATTACGTAAAGAAATCTTTCGCTCTTTCAAAAAATCAAAGAGTCGTTTCTTCTCTATTGTTTGTTTGATGGCATTAGGTTCATTCGCTCTTGTTGGGCTCAAGGTAACTGGTCCTGATATGCGAGTGACTGGAAACAATTATTTTCAAGACCATCATACTGCAGATTTATCGATTATTGCAGACTATGGATTAAATCAAGAAGATGTAAATATCATCAATCAAGCATCCGCCAAAGATATTGAATATGGATACTTAAAAGATGTGACTATTAAAAATGAACATACAGCAGTTCGATTATTTTCTAAAACAGAACGTATCTCAACATTCGATGTAAAAGAAGGACGTTTGCCAAAAAGCAAAAAGGAAATCGCATTACAAGAAAACTTAAGCGAAGATTATGCAATTGGTGATTCCATTTCATTTCATGAGAAAAAAGACTTAAGTGGAAACACTACGTTAAACACAGACACTTTTACCATCGTTGGTTTTGTAAATTCAACGGAAATTATATCCAATGTAAATCAAGGTGCATCCACAGCTGGTACCGGAGATTTATCACACTACGCAGTCATTTCAACTGAAGCATTTGATAGTGATATATATATGATTGCTCGACTTACGTATGAGGATATTGCCAGTATAGACCCCTATAGTGATACTTATGCTACGAAATTACTCAAACACAAAGAAGAACTAAATGAATTACTAGCTGACCAACCAAAACTTCGTTTGCATTCAGTTAAAGCAGATGTTCAAAAGCAAATTGATGAAGGAAATAAAAACCTTCAAGATGCACAACAAACTTTTGATAACACAAAAGAACAATTGGCAAATGCAAAGCTGCAAATTGAACAAGGTGAACTCGAACTAGCAAACAAACAAGCGATGTACAATCAAGCCATTCAAGATGGACAAGTAAAACTCAATGATGCTAGAAATACTCTTAGACAAAGCGAAACTACTTTAACACAGGCTAAAAATGCCTATCAAAACAATCTAACAACCTATCAAGCAAAATTGCAAACATATAACGAAAGCAAACCGCAATTAGAAGCTGCCATTACTTCATTGAAGCAACAGGAAACAACTTTACAAGCTGTGATCAATGATCCTACTGCTACCGACCAGCAAAAAGCAGAAGCGAGTGCTACTTTACAAGTTGTCCAAGCAAATCTAACAACCTACACGCAACAACTTACACAAGCCACAACCGCTATTGAAAATGCGAAAGTGCAATTAGATCAAGCAGATCGTCAAATTCGTGCTGGTGAACTGCAACTTCAACAAGGACAAATCGAACTACAAAATCAAGAAGCAGGCTTTGAAACAAAGAAAACAGAAGGTGCAAATCAACTTGTTCAAGCAAGTGCAACCTTACAAGAAAGTAAAACAACTTATCAAAGTAAGCAAGCGGAATTCGATGCAAAACGCAGTGATATCGAAAAAGAACTTGCTAATGCAAAATCAAAACTCTCGCAATATGAAGATAGTTTAGATTCTTTAGAGTTACCAGCATATGCAATTCAATCAAGAAAAGAAACTCCTGGTTCGCAAGGATATAAAATCTATGGAAGTATTGCCACAATTGTGGATAGTTTAGCAAATGTATTTCCAATCTTCTTATATTTTGTTGCTGCATTAGTAACATTTACTACCATGACAAGATTTGTTGATGAAGATCGAATCAATCTAGGAACATTAAAAGCACTTGGTTATGAAAACAAGGACATTCGTAAAAAATTCACAATTTATGGTTTACTTGCAGGAACGATTGGAACCTTCATCGGCACCATTCTAGGACATACACTATTGCCTGCTATCGTTTATAAAGCGTATAGTGTTGGCTTTACAGTTCCAGCTATTGAATTCCACTTTTACTTCACCATTAGTTTGATTGCACTGATTCTATCTTTACTTAGTGCAGTACTACCGGCATATATGGTGGCAAGTCGTGAACTAAAAAATCGTCCAAGCATACTTTTACAACCAAAATCACCAAAAGCAGGCAGTAAAATTCTACTAGAAAGAATTCGTCCTTTGTGGTCACGTTTGAGTTTTACACACAAAGTCACCGCAAGAAATCTCTTCCGCTATAAAAAGCGTGCATTTATGACCATCTTTGGTGTTTGTGGTGCAGTAACGATGTTATTTGCAGGGTTTGGCATGCAACACTCAATTTCAGGAATTGGGGAACACCAATTTGATGAAATTATCACCTATGATATGATCATCGCAAAAGATCCAACGATCCAACAAACACAAAGCGATAACGTAGAAAAACAACTACGTGATGATGCTATCAAATATAGTATGCCAATTCATTATAGTGAATTACATGTCACACCAAATGCGTCTGGTGATAAGCAAGATGTTAAACTACTTGTCCCAAGTGACCCTGCAAAATTAAGTAATTATATTACCTTAGAAGAACGAAAAGGCAAGGAAAAAATCTCACTGGAAGATGGAAGTATCATAATCAGTGAACGTCTTGCAAAGTCATTTGATGTTAGTATTGGTGATACTATTGTTATGCAAGATGCAAACAACAATAGCTACGAAATGAAAGTTGGTGGAATTTGTGAGATGTATATGGGACACTTTGCATTCATGAATGAAACTACCTATGAACAAGTATTCAACCAAGACTATACAGACAACGCATACTTTGTTAGTTTGCATGATCGCTCAATTGCTAATGCAAATACACAAGCAGCAGTATTTATGGATTTACCTGGTGTTAAAGGAATCGTGCAAAACACAACTTTAATCACTCAAATTGATACAATTGTAAATGCTTTAGATATGATTATGACTGTATTAATTATTGTTGCTTCATTATTGGCTGTTGTCATTCTCTACAACCTCACAAACATCAATATCTCTGAACGAATTCGTGAATTATCAACGATTAAAGTTCTTGGATTCTACGATAAAGAAGTTACCATGTATATTTATCGCGAAACAATTACATTAACCATTCTTGGTATTTTGACTGGATTTATTTTTGGTCGATTGCTCCACTTATATATCTTGAATGTTGTTCCACCTGAAGACGTAATGTTTGATCCAACAACTGGTCTGATGGGATTTATTGTCTCAATCATCTTAGTTGCCACAGTTACCTTTATTCTTGGTATTTTTGTCAATCAAAAACTACGTAAAGAAGATATGCTACAAGCATTAAAATCGGTAGACTAAAAAAAGTGCCACATCCAAATGGATGTGACACTTTTTTACTTAATTAAAATCATTTTTGCTAATTCAAATGCATAAATATACGTTTGAATGTTCTTTGTTGGATATAAAATATGTAATGCTTTTTGGTAAGCTTTAATTTGTTGGTGATATCTTGTATATAGAACTTGTTCATCTACACCACGATCACTTTTAAAATCAATCATAATTACATCACTTTCATCAATTGCAAGATAATCCATGTATCCATGCATGATTTCTTGATCATCTTTTACCATAAATGCAAATTCATGATACACTTCATGAAAACTTGATGCTTGTTGATACAAATGCTCATTTTGTAGTTTTTGTAAGACTTGCATATCATGTGCATCTAAAGAAATCGCTTCTGTGTTTGCTACTTGTGTTAGTAATGCATCATCCCAAGTTGTATTTGGTAAGATTTCCACCATACGGTGAAGATTGCTCCCTCTTTCAAATCCAACGTCCTCTTGCAAAGAGAATGGCTGTGGTTTTTGCACAAATGTCTCACTATCACTAGGTGAAGCAAATACAACCTCACTTGTTTGTTTATCATAATACGTTTGCGTGTATTCCACTTTCTTTGTTTCTTGTGTTTGATTTGTCCACACTTCATCAACATACTCAATGTGGTACAGTGATGCATCAACGTCATGTAATCCCATACGCATCCACCATAGAAAACCTTTGGTATTGTAGAAGTTCTGGAAGTTTGCATCAAGTATTTCGGTTTCATTTCCCGTTCCAACAACATGCATTTCACACTCCGCTCGCGTAATAGCAACATACAAAACACGTAGTTCTTCTTCAAGTGAATTAAGATACTGTTTATTCTTAATTGCGATTTTACTAATATCATTATAAATCTGATAGTTTTTGGTATCCACATAGTCAACTGCAATTCCAAGTTCATCATCTGTTGCTAGAAAATTGGATTGTGCATTCTTGTTTTGCGAACTTAATAAGAAGACAACTTTAAATTCCAATCCTTTGGATTTATGTATCGTCATCAAACGTACGACATCATCTCCTTCACCTAATGGAAATGCTTCTGGTACTTTTAGATTTTGTACTTGCTCAATATAACGTAAGAAGCCCTGAATCCCCATTGCTTCTTCTTGTTCTTTCTGACATACGATTTCATAAAGTAAATCTAAGTTTGCTTTATCTTGTAAAGTTGTATACGACATATAGAAATCATTAATATCGTAAATGCTTTTCATCACTTTTGAAACTGGTTGTATATAAATGTGTTCACGTAACTCATAGAAAGATGCAAGTCGCTCATCGTTTTCAAAATAGGCTGCATAACTACTATCTTCAGCTTTTTCTAGTTTTGCTTTTGCTAGATCATTTGCAGGAATTTGATAGAAACAAGATGTACATAAAGCAATAAAATTATGATCATCATGCATATTCACCAACGCCTTAACAAAAGAAATAACGGATGTAATACTTACATTTTTGTAAAAATCCTCTGCGTTAGCATAAAAACAAGGAATTCCTAATTCACTTAATTCTTCATTAATGCTTTTCATTTTGGCATTCCCGCGAACTAAAATTGCGAAGTCTTTAAAGGCATATCCTTTTTCTGCTTTGATTTTTAGAATTTGATTGGCAATATATGAAGTCGTTAAATCATTTGGTGTTTCTACCCATTCATCGGATTTCTTTAAGTTTTTATCGATAATGTGAATTTGCACAGGTACATTATCTTTTTTTTGTTGGTCACGACCCACACTAACAATATCATCACTTTCATAAGATGAAGAAAGTCCTTCAATATTCATCAGTGCCTTGAAGTACTGATTGGTAAATTCTACAATACTTTCTTTACTACGGTAATTGTACTTAAAGAAAATCACTTCATTTTTCGCATCAGGTGTATCAATAAAGCCTTTCATGATTTCTGGTGAAGCATTACGAAATCCATAAATAGACTGTTTAATATCACCAACCCGGAAGACATTGTCCTCTTTCGCAATGAGTTTGATTAGGGTATCTTGAACATCATTACTATCTTGGAACTCATCCACCATGATCGTTTTAAATTGTTGCTTTAAAAGATTTGCGACATGACCACCTTTTGCTTGTAGTATGGCAATTGCATAGTGTTCCATATCCGAAAAATCAATACACTCGTGTTCTTGCTTTTCTTCTTCATAATGCGCAAGAAACATTTGGGTTAACTCAATAAAGTGATGCATAACTTCAACATTCGCATTATGGAAATTCACATACTCTTTTTCACTAAATGCTTGTTGCAGTAAACGATCTTCCACTTCTGCAATTGTCGTATAATATGCACTTTTGGTTTTGGCTGGACTTTTTAGTTGCACAGTTGCTTTTAGTACTGCACGATAACTTTCATAATCACGTGCAAGAATGGCATCTTTTGTTTTTTGGTAACGCTCTTCTTTTACAAGATTACTTTCATCACTAAATTCGAATTCTACTTGTGTTAGTGCATCAATAAGTACATCTAGTTCTAGTTCGATTCCTTGAAAGAAATAGTGCTGAATATCTTTAGGTAACTGTGCAATTATATCAATAGGTTTATAATAATCCATACAGTGTTTTATATATGCTTGTGGATCTGCTTTTGCATTTACCACATTTGCATATTGATTGATGGACGCTTCTAAAGTTCCTAGTGATTCTGGTCGTTCACTAAAAACTTCCACAAAGCTTGGAAACCATGGCTGCTGGTAGGCATATGCCAGTACACTTTCTAGTGCATTTGTTTTTAGCATACTTGCTTGTTGTTCATCTAATGGATGATTGACACGTTTTTTTGGTAAATCAATCATGTAGTAATATTCTTTTAAAATACGCAAACAGAATCCATGAATTGTTGAGATGTTTGCACTTTCTAAATTTGCCAGTTGCGCTTTTAGAAACGGATCCTTTGTTTGTTCGTACGTACTTGATAAAGATGCTGCAAGTCGCTTTTTCATCTCTGCTGCTGCCGCTTCTGTAAAAGTCATAGCAAGTATTTCACTTACCTCTACTTTATCTTGTGTGATTAAAGACATGAGTCGTTCAATCAAAACTTTTGTTTTTCCAGCACCAGCACTTGCAGATACAAGAATGTTCGTATTTCTAGCAGCAACTGCACGTTGTTGTTCTTGATTTAGACTCACTGACTTTCCTCCTTTAACTTTCCAACTAAGTAGATATCTTGATCGACATCTAGCATATCTCTTTCATATCCATCTTTGCGGTTATGACAAATATCTTGATATTTACAGTATGCACAACTAACTGGTTCAATGCGAATATTAGCTTGCATTAAGTTGTCCACAATTCGTTCTAGATTTGCTTTTAATAATGCTTCAACTGCCTCAATATTATAAATCTTTGTTGATGCACTAAAACTTCCATCTTTTTTTCTTGCAATACCCTCAATAAAGCGTTCATCCTGATCCATTACTTGGAAATCCGTGGATGTGGTCCACCCAGATAATTTCTTTGTTTTCTCAAAGTTTTGTTTACGATCTTCTTCGCTTTGCTCGATTAGTTTTCCTCGGTTCATCTTTGCATAATATGCTGCTTGTTTTCCATTTTGTAAGCTATAGTAATATGCACCAACTGGACGACGTTGAAATTCATGATGTGCCACATATAAGTATGTAGGAAGTTGTAGTTTCATACCTTTACGTACTTCTTTTAAATCCAATTTCTTTGCACTACTCTTATAGTCAATAACACTAACAAAATCACGATTCATATCCACACGATCAATATATCCATGTAATTTTACTTTTGCATGTGTTGTTGGAATGGTTGCATAAAATTCATGCTCAAAAGCAGTTGGTACTAAATGACTTGTTTCTTCAAACATTTCTAAATATGCCAGATTTTGCATAAGGGATTGTAATAGGCGTTCTTGACTCATTTGTAGTTGTTTTGCATTTTGCACATATACATCAGTAAGTGCTTTACTTTCTCTAGCTATCAAATGTGCAACTTCTGCACGTGATGCACTAGCATAGTTTTTTCCCATTTGTGAAGTAAGCGACTCATAAATATAGTGCATGAGTGTACCTGTCGTTGAGTTATCTAATGGATTTTTTGCTTCTTCATAGATTTTCAAACCATGACGTAAGAAATACTTATATGGACAGTTTGCATACATTTCAAAAGCGGATACTGAACCCATATACATTCCATCTTTTTGAAATAATGCTTTTGCATATGTTGGTTGTAAGTTTGTATCAACTTGATACATTTGATATGCAAATGGTAATGGATATGGTTTTGCTTGTTGTTGCATCAGTGTTTCTATTTCTAGTGAAGGTTGTTGAACCTTTCCATCAAGTCCACTGGTTGCATAAAACACGATAAGATTTTGACTTGTCTGCAAGGAATCGATTGCTTGTTGTACATGAAATTCATAACGACTTTCTAAACTTGGATAGTCAGTATGTTTAATATAGTTTTCTGAAAACAAGCCACTCTTAGCAACAAATCCAGGAAAATGATTGGCTGTAGCACCTAGTACGAAATGGTAGTCCATCTCTTTTGTCGGCTGTGTAAGTTCACCAATTTGTAAGCCTAACATTTCTTTGGATTGCTTGAGTTGCAATGCTTCTAAGCGCTCAATAAATAACGAAATTGTTTTTTCATTTATATAGGTGTAGCTAATTTTAATTTCTTTACGAATTTGACGAATGGTTTGCACATCTTCAATACTTGTAAAACTACTATTATCTACCACAAGTTGTTCAATGTATACAATTGCTTCTTGCAAAGAACATGATAGTAAATATTTTAGCTTCTCATATACTTCAGTTTTTACTTCACGTGCATCAAGTTCCAATTTTTTGAATGCTTCGCGCGTATTTGCATCAATGGTATTGTGAGCAGCATCAACATGATCTTCCATGCGTGTAAAACTATCCTCAAGTGTACACTGAAAGCTTTGCACATAATTTACAAATGCTTGTGCCTTTGGATGAACAAAAACCTCTGTTTCAAATAAGGCAGCTAAATGTTCACTATCTGGTTGTAGATAATACGCAAGTAAACTCGTGAATGAAAAAATCATACGATTTTTCTTACGTAAACTTTGAAATGAATACGGAATATGGTAACGATCAAATATCTGTTCAATAAATGGTTGATACGATGTATCTAACAATGTCATTTTTGCTTTACTCACATCAATATCATGTCCAATGATATAACGTGCCACAGCTTCACATTCTTCTTTCTTATTTAAGACATAGTAAAATTCCTTGTTTGGTTGAACAAGATTTGGGGCAATATGTGTTGCTCCTTTTTGTTTAAGCGCATCATAAATGTATCGATGTCTTTCATTTGCAAAGTCATCGATAATTACGATATTTGATGCACCATCAAGAGCATACAATCGTTCCCGTTGTTCCTTGCTTGCACTTGGTATTGTTAGCAAGTTAAAAACAATGTCTTTCAATTCTTTTAAATAGACATCACTTTCTTTTAATTGATTTGCATCTATACCATAGAAATTTACATCATCCACAAATTGAACGACTTCATTTACGAAGTCGGTATTATCTTTTACACCCGCAAAATACGTAAGTGCTAAATCTTGCATCGCTAAGTAACATTGATATGGATATGCATCATAGTTATTCCTTAGTAAACTTGCTAGATACGTATCCACACTCATAATACTTACGTTTGCTAAGCCACTTGTCTGCTTGAGTAAATCACTACGTAATTGTTTGTGTAAATAGGATGGTGCTAAAATCATGGTATGTTCTTTGATCTGTTGTAATCTCATAGTTGTATTATACTATGTTTTTGATATGACCATGCACAAAAAAAGCGACATGCGTAATTTTTCTTACGTCATATCGCATTCTCTCTATTCGTATAAATAATGATGTTCGCGCAATACGTTTTTAATCCGTTCAAATGTTTCCTCATTTGGACATTGAATCGTATGTAAATGGACGCCATCATTTAATTCACTTAAGTTACGAGCACCTAAGCTTTTACTTTTTTCCACAAATGCTTTTACATCATAACGTGAATGGATATCCAGTTGACCAATTAGTTCACCATATAATGGATGATCAACAATTACATTCACAATGACTCCACCTTCATCAACAATCAAGGAAAGCTCATCTCCTGTTTGTGATTCTTCGTGTTTACATGCAATCGTATAATACTCGTCATGTTCACGTAGGTATAAATATCCTTTAACACTTGCCACAATTGGTTCTTGTCTAGCTTTTAGTATCGCTATATCACCAACGATGATTTGTCTTGATACTCCATACTTTTGCGCGAGTTTTGTTGCGTTTAATGGTTCTGTTGTATGTTTTAAATCATCTAAAATTGCATCGCGTCTTTGACTTGTTAGCGCTTCTTTTTTTGGTTTATTTTCCATGATTTATTCCTTATCTAAATTGCATTTCATACAATTTTGCATATTCACCATTCTTTGCGAGTAATTCATCATGACTTCCCACTTCATCAATTCCTGATTCACCTAAAACCACAATGCGTTGTGCATTTTTAATTGTAGATAAGCGGTGCGCAATCACAAATGTCGTTCTATTTTTTGCCAGTTGTTCAAGTGATTCTTGGACAACTTTTTCACTTTCATTATCTAAGGCACTTGTTGCTTCATCAAAAATAAGAATTGATGGATTTTTCAAGAAAACACGAGCAATCGAAATTCTTTGTTTTTGCCCACCCGATAGTTTAACTCCACGTGATCCAATATCTGTATCATACCCATCTTCAAGTTCAACAATGAAATCATGCGCATTGGCTTGTTTAGCTGCACGTATAATATCTTCTTCACTTGCATTTGGATTTCCATAGGCAATATTGTCCATAATCGTTCCTGCAAACAAATAGACATCTTGTTGTACAACTCCAATATGATTCCGTAAAGAGGATAATGTAACATCACGATTTGAAATTCCATCAATACGAATCACTCCATCACTTAGTTCATAGAAACGTGGAATTAAAGAACACATCGTTGTTTTCCCTGCTCCGCTTTGTCCAACTAGAGCAATGTATTCACCAGAACGTACTTGTAAGTTTACATCACGCAGTACATAATCACTTTTCTCATTGTAACGGAAGTATACATGTTCAAAATCTACATTTCCTTTTACATCCTTTAATTCAATTGCATTTGGTGCATCTTCGATATCTGGATGAATTTCTAACAATTCCATAAAGCGTTCAAATCCACTGACTCCATCTTGGAAAGTTTCTGTAAAGTTAATTAAACGTTTAATTGGATCGGTTAGATTTGATATATATAATAGGTAAGCAATCAAATCTCCTGCATTCATTTCCCCAATGCTAATGAAATATGCACCACCAATAATAATGATGACACTCAGCATTGAGATAAAGGCACCGATTCCAGCATGGAAACGACCCATCTTATGATACGAGTTACGTTTTGTATCAATCCATAAACTATTTTCATGAGAGAATCGATTCATCTCTGCTTCTTCATTGGCAAAACTTTTTACTACACGAATTCCAGATAAACTATCTTCGATACGTGCATTGATATCTCCAATTTTTTGACGATTGGCTTTAAATGCTCGTTTCATTTGCTTATTATAGTAAATCGCAAAGACAATCATAAACGGAATTAAAGCAAACATGATCAATGTTAATGGAACATGAATCGCTAGTAATATCGCAAAGGCTCCCACAATACGAATAAACGAAATAACGATATCTTCTGGACCATGGTGATATAATTCTGTAAGTGAGAATAAATCATTGGTTAAGCGCGTCATCAATTGTCCAACTTTTTGATCATCATAAAAGCTAAAGCTTAACTTTTGGTAATGTTGAAATAATTCATTACGCATATCTGCTTCCATGAATGCACCCATTACGTGTCCACGATATGCTACATAGTAATTACAGATATATTCAATAATCACGAGTACTAAAAATACCCCGGCAAAAATTGCGATTGTATCCATTTCGATAGAGCCACCACTACCTAGTACATCATTGGCAACATAACGCGTCATCAATGGGAATACTAAAGTAACTGCACTAGCGACAAAAGCGCAAAACATATCTGTAAAAAAGATCTTTTTATATGGCTTATAATAGGATAAAAACTTCTTCATTCTTTTTGACATAAGTACCTCCAAACGCTATTCATTATATCATACATAGAACATTTGAAAAAACGTATGCCCACATACAAAAAATAAAGAGCCGCCGAGCTCTTTATTTTTTTAATTATTTAAAAGGGAGAATATAATGAAGTATCTAGGATTATGTCGATACTTCAACAAACGGGTGTAACGTTTGTATACACATATAATACTGTCGTCAAGTGGGCACAATATCAATTATTTATGGAAATTTGTGTGAAGATTTTAATGAATTGTAGATAATTGATGTCCTTCTTGTCAAAGCACTATGGGTCTAAATTACGAAGTACCTAAGATTTACTCACATTCTATACGTTTTTGAGAAGATTAGATGCCAAACCGTTTATTCCTTGCAAAATAGTAGGTTTATAATTAATCAGAAAAATAGGGCTTTTTTTATATCTATTTCTTTATATACCCCTATTTTTTGTTCCGTATCCGCTTACATTGTTAAGAATCGGTTAAAATTGGTTTAATATTCGGTAAAAATGGTAGGAATTAAAAGAATAGTTATGGTATTATAAGTATAGGGAAAAGGAAAGGAGTAATAGGAAGATATGATTTTAATGTACACATCTTTTGGTTGTACAAGTGCAATCAAAGCGAAAGCTTGGTTAAAGGAGAACAATTTGAATTTCGTGGAAAAGAATATTCAAAGTACGCTGCTTAACAAGGAAGAGATCAAGTATTTGCTACAAAGATGCCCGAATGGAACTGATGACATCATCTCTACCCGTTCAAAAGCATTTAAAACATTAGGAAAGGACATCGATGATTTAACAGTCAACGACTTAGTAAACTTTATTCAAGAGAATCCTACCGTCTTAAAAAGACCAATTCTACTTGATCACGATAGTTTCGTAGTTGGATTTGACAACGATGAAATCACTGCATTCGTTCCAAGTGAAACACGTAACGTGTTTGGAAATGAGTAAATAGGCATCAATGAATAAAAAGGTTTCTCACAACTTAGATATGTGAGAAACCTTTTTTGTTTATAATATAATCCACAAAATCACAATCATTACAACAATAACAATTGCAAGTGCACCATTTAAAAATGCATGCACATATTGTTTTCGATTTTTAAAATTGTATGCATCAATCCCTAATGTGATAGCAACTAGCACACTTGTGATACTCATTCCAAGATTCCAATCGATTAAATTCATAATTCTTGAAATGATAATACATGCTGCAGACAATGCATAAAGATACAGTTTGATCTTTTGCAGTTGTTCTGTTTTCATTGTTTCTGTGTTTGCCAATTGCATACCCTCACATTCTTACTTTGCTTGTTCTTTATCTAAAGCAAGTTCTTCTTCATCTAGTTTTTCTACTTTTGCTTCCTTGATGACTTTTTCATCAACTTGTGTAATTGTAAAACGATATCCAGCAAAATCAATATATGCATTATCATCTTTTTCTGGTAAACGTTCCAATTCAGAAACAAGGAACCCATTCAATGTATCATATTCATCTACTGGAAGTTGAATCTTTAGAATTTTTTCTACCTCATCAAGTTCAATTGAACCTTCCATCAAATATGTATGATCCCCAATTTTACGATATTCGACTGGTACATCATCATATTCATCAAATACTTCACCAACGATTTCTTCGATTAAGTCTTCCATTGTGACAATCCCTGCAGTTCCACCATATTCATCAATTACAATTGCCATATGTTTATGACGTTTCTTCAAATCATAAAATAATTTATCAATTGCTAGTGAATCAGGCACAAATACTGCATCTTGAATAATGTTACGTAAATCAAATGTTTTCACATCGTGTTTTTCATATACATAGCGAAGTAAATCTTTTGCGTGTAATAACCCTACAATATCATCTAAGGTTTCATCATAGACTGGAATTCTTGTAAATCGTGAATCTTTAAAGTAATCCATTACTTCATCATAACTTGCATGAACTTCAAGACCTTCAACATCAACACGGTGTGTCATTACTTCACTTACTTCTGTGTCGTTGAACTCAAAGATGTTATCAATCATTTCACGTTCAGAGACATTAATTTCTCCTTCTTCGCTACTTGTTGCTACCATCAAACGTATTTCTTCTTCACTTACTAAATCATCACTTTTATTAGGATCAATTCTAAGCAAGCGTAAGACACCGTTCGTACAAAACGATAATACATACACAAAAGGTAAGAAAAGCTTGTACAGAAGGTTTATTGGTACTGCCACGACATTTGCAAAGGTTGTTGGTTTTGCCATCGCGATTCGTTTTGGCACTAGTTCTCCAAAGACTAAAGTTACAAACGATAATAAAATCGTAATTAGCGCCATCGAAATACTACGCATAGTACCTGCATTTAATGTTAACCCCATGTTTTGCATCAATTCAACTAGATTATCCGCAAATGCATCACTTGCAAGTGCGGAGTTTAGAAACCCAGATAATGTAACCCCAACTTGAATCACCGACAACAAACGATTGGGTACATTCACAAGGCGATATAGCATCGCAGATTTTTTATTTCCTTCTTCTGCTTCAATCTTCAGTTTCTTCTTATTTAACGAGATTAAGGCAATCTCACTACCCGAGAAAAATGCATTTATTAAAACCAAAACAATAAGAATTATTATGTTTATCATTACTACCTACTTTCTTAAGAAAATTGTAAGGATTCTACCTATATAAGTCAAGAAAATCACACATAGGTTTTATTGGCAATATGCTAAATACAACGCTTCTCATACCCACCTATGATATTTTTAACTTTTAGCGTCAGAAGTCGCCCACTTCAACGGCGATAAGTAAGTGGGTGATGAATGACACCTTATGTCTTTATTAACACAAATAAATGACACCCTTGTTTCAAGCAGTAAGGCGAATTATTGTGTGATAATTATTGTTGGTGATATTCCTACGTGGTATAATCAGTATGAAGGATATATCATTCTACATTAGAGGTTATATATATGATAAAACTAGATAATAATAATCATTCGGTGTTCGCACTATATTACCATCTAATTCTTACAACTAAGTACCGTAGAGAAGTAATCGATGAAACTATCGCTAAGGAATTAGAGAACCACTTTATTCGGATTGCTAAAAACTACCATATCAAGTTGCAAGAATTCAACTTTGAAGCAGATCATGTGCATATTCTGTTTAAAGCACATCCCAACAGTGAACTTTCTAAGTTTCTAAATGCATATAAATCTGCTAGTTCCCGTTTGGTAAAGAAAGAACACCCAGAAATCAAAGACAAACTATGGAAGGAAATGTTTTGGTCAAAAACATTTTGCTTACTAACAACTGGTGGTGTCACAATTGACATAATAAAGGAGTATATTGAAAAACAAGGAGAAGCATAAGTCATCTACCTATGAAACAAGTGAAAAAAGCATTCGTATATCGTATCTATCCAAATGACTTGCAAAAAGAAATGTTTGCGAAGACTTTTGGTTGTGCTCGTAAGATATGGAATTTGATGTTAGATGATCGAATCAATAGTTACAAGCAGTACCAAGAAGATGGTACGCCAATAAAAGAAACAACACCAGCAATGTATAAGAAAGATTATCCTTACCTAAAAGAAGTGGATAGTTTGGCACTAGCTAATGAACAAATGCATCTACGTCGTGCGTTTACAAATTTCTATCGTGATTCAAAGAGTGTAGGCTATCCAAAGTTCAAAAGTAAGAATCGTGATCGAAACAGTTATACGACAAATAATCAAAATGGGACGATTTCCATCATTGATAAACAAGGAATCAAACTACCAAAGATTGGTGTAGTTTCGATGGACTATCATCGTGAACATACAGGAAAGATAAAAAGTGCAACAGTTAGTCAAGATGCAACTGGTGCCTATTATGTAGCCATCCTATGTGAAACAGAAGTAGAGGCATTTGCAAAAACAAATAGTAGCATAGGTATTGATATGGGTATACATCACTACGTTGTTCTTTCTGATGGTACCAAGATTGAAAATCCAAAGTATTTAAAAAAGGATATGCAACTACTGCAGAAACTACAACGCAAGCTTAGTCGAAAAGCTGAAATCGCAAAAGCTAAAGGTATTAAATTAGAAGATGCTAAGAATTATCAAAAGTTAAAAATAACCATTGCTCGATTGCATAAACGCATTTATAATCGACGTCATGATTTTTTACATAAGTTATCAACCTATCTCATCAAAAACCACGATGTAATTTGTGTTGAAAAACTAAGTGTAAAGAAGATGTTAGAAAGTCATTTAGCACAAGCAATCACAGATGCAGGTTGGACAAAATTTCTTACGTTACTAAAGTACAAAGCCGATTGGTATGGAAAGTCAATCAAAGAAGTCGAGCCATACTATCCATCTACACAGATATGTCATGTCTGTGGGAGTAAGGAATCAAAAAAAGAACTCCACATAAGAGAATGGGAATGCAGTAGTTGTCATAGTTATCATGACCGTGATATCAATGCAGCAATGAATATCCATCAACATGGACTAGTTATATAAGTAAATAAAACACAATAAGGTCTAGGAACAGACCTGTGGGGTATATAGGAGCAACCGCTGATACAATATCAAGTACACTCTGTTTCCACGAAGCTCACACTTCAAATCGTTAGATTAAGTGGGGGTAGTTCACAACTATTTTCATTAGTGTATTTCGTCATAATACCTCTAAATATGCTTGCACCTTTTTTTCAACTTTATATCTTTTTGCATACATTACTAATTTAGCGTAATTAATTTCTCCTTTTGCTGCATAGGCTTTAAATGCAGGAGCAATAACTTGAATATCAATTTTGTAAATTTCCCTAAGACATTCAACCAACGTTCTTTCAACATTATAAACCAGAACTTTTTGTCCACTTGGTGTTTTAATTTCCTCAATCCCGTCATTGTAATAAGATCGTGCAATAACTGGTTTTATCCCCGCTTTTTTTATTATTTTTGTATTCGTCCCATAAGAAAAACACATAATAGGTTCAAATGGAACAACCAAAGATACGCCATGTAACCAAAGTGCAGTTTCAAGTGCATAGATCCCTTTTGGATATCGGTATTGTAAGATATACAATTCATCTACATAAACATTAGGTTTATGATAGAAGCCCCGTATATCATTTTCGAGTTCCTTATTCATTAACATTGTACGAATATGATGATATGGTACGCCCTCCTCTTTGACTTGGCTAAAGGTAACAACTCCATGATTCATATCAAGAATCTCTTTCAATTTATTCATCTATTTCCTCCTTTCTGCAACTTTATGCTAACATTATAGTCTTATGTTAGCATATAGTTACATTAATTTGTAGTTATATTTAAAACCATTCCTTTTTATTCCACACATATGTATACACAAAATAAAAAGTCTTACCTAAAATCGTAAGACAATAACGTATCTGCATTATCTAGTAATTTCCATCCTTGAAATTTTGAATCATTTGACCAGTTAATGAATCTGTTGAAAAATCATCGCCAATTTCATCAGCTTTCAACCATTGGGCTAGTGCAAGTTCTTCTTCATCTAACGTAATTTCTGTATCGCCATCCACTTCAGTATAAAATCCCATCAAGATTGATTCACTAACACCCCATGGTTGGCTTTTATAGTATCGAAGATTTTTAATGTTGATTCCAACTTCTTCTTTCACTTCCCTTTGGCATGCTTCTTCTACAGTTTCACCAATTTCAACAAAACCAGCAACTAAGGCGAAGCGTGCATATTCCCTACCTGCATATTTTGTCAGTAAAAGTCTATCTCCACTGGTTACAGCAACAATAACTGCTGGATTGATTCTTGGGTATTCAATATTCCCACACACTTCACAAACTAAAGCACGTTCACTTGTCGAATGATGAAATGCACTTCCACAATGTCCACAATACCGATATCGACGATACCATTGTGCTAAATGATATGCACTACTTGCTGCATAACTCACGACTTGTTGGCTTTGAGCCATAAAAGTACGTAATGGAGTATAAGTATAATTTTCAACCATCGTACGATCTAAACTTATGAAAACATCATGTGAAGCAATTTGAAAACCATAGACGACTTGCTTAAAATGTATATTTGCTTCCTGTAATTCCTTATACGTATAAAAACGAACATGCTTCCCATCTTTTTTCGATAGCAAACCTTGCTTACTTACTTGTACAACCCAAGCATCATCATGTATCTCTTTGCATTCAAAACGATTGTCTAATTGATCTGGATAAATTTCTTGTAGCATAGAATCCTTTCTCACTTCAATGAGTATCATTTCTTCCAATAAAATGTTTGATTTTTCCAAACTTTAACTTTTTCAATCATATGAAGTGTAAGTATTTTTATTTATGATAAGATAATAATACCACTTTATATAGGAGAGTGGATAGAACTTCTATGATATTGAATATTAAACATATTCCCTCAATGTTTTCTTATAATTAATGATTTTACACATTTAATATTCATAACCCCTACATAGAAGTAAAGCAAAAACCATTGGACCCCCACAGACCAATGGTTTTTTTATATTCCACAAAAAAACCAATCTCATGTATCGAAATTGGTTATTATAATTTAGCGTAGGTATGTATCTCTAGCACCAACAAAGGCTCCATAGGTTGGAGTATTTACCGGTTCCACCAATGTGAGTGCTGGTTGCAATTTCGCTTTGAACGCTTGCTTCATTTGTTCAGCATTCCATAGACTTCCACCATAACTTATATTTGTGATGCCTGTTTGTGCATATAAGGTGTTTGCTAGAAGTGCTAAATCCGTTGCTGCCTGTTCAAATATTGCTAGGGCAGCAGGATCCTTTTCCTTTGCTAGTTCATATACATCTAATGATAGTGATGCAAGTTTCTCACGTTTGTTTTCTAGTGTATCTGAAACAAAAGAAATTATATCATATGGGCTAGTAAACTCATATTTATTCATCATATAGGTATAAAGGAAGGTTTGTTTTTTACGCCCATCTGCTTGTTCGCTAAATTCCTTTAGCAACATTTTACCAACTGCATAAGCACTTCCTTCATCACCGATTTGATAGCCCCAACCACCACTCATCGTAAAGTTATCTTTTGCTTTTGCATAAGCGATACTTCCAGTTCCTGCAATTACAAGAATTCCATCAGCACCATCAAATGCTCCAAATAAAGCAACTTGTCCATCATTGAATACAACAAATGGAACATCACCAAATGCCTTTCTACATACTTGGTCGGTCTTTTCTTGCATCGTGGCATTACCACCATAGCCACCTAGACCCAATCCAACATACAGTTGGTATGCTTCATCTTTTGGAAATTGTTCTTTAATAAAGTTAAATCCTTCTTGTAAAAGTTCCACCGATTCCGCTTCACTTTTTTGCATGATATGTACACTACCTAAGGTAATGGAAGCTAGTTCTTTACCATTTGCATCATATCCGGCAAAGTGTGTTTTTGTGCCTCCACCGTCAATTCCAATAATATATGTTTTCATTCAGTTGACTCCTAAATTATTTGTCAATTCTTAATGTTGTATCGACATCAAAGAAATGCACCTTGCCTAAATCAAACGTTAATTTTGTTTGTGAATGTGATTCAATTCCTAAGCGAGTTGAAACTTTCGCAATTAATGGTTGATCATAGAATGTTCCATGAAGAATACTTTCATGTCCTAAAAGTTCACTAATATCTACTTGGAACGTAAAGCTTGCACTTGGATAGGTTCCTTCTACAATTCCTTCTGAGTAAATATCTTCTGGACGGATTCCCATAACAACTTCTTTACCTTCATAATCCTTAATATCTGAATAGAATTTCTCTGGTAATTCCATATGTAAATCCCCGATTACAAAACTATGATTTTCAATACGTCCATGTAAGAAATTAGTTGCCGGACTTCCTACGAATCCTGCTACAAACATGTTTGCTGGATTGTTGTAGATTTCCTTTGGTGTTCCAATTTGTTGGATATACCCATCTTTCATTACGACAATGCGTGTTGCCATTGTCATCGCTTCTGTTTGGTCATGGGTAACATAAATTGTTGTCGCACCAACACGTTCATGTAATTTGATAATTTCTGAACGCATCGCCACACGTAATTTTGCATCCAAGTTACTTAATGGTTCATCCATCAAGAATACTTCTGCATTTCTTACGATTGCACGTCCTAGTGCAACCCTTTGACGTTGTCCACCCGATAACGCCTTTGGTTTACGATCTAAGTAATCCGTAATTTCTAGAATTTTTGCTGCATCGCGTACACGTGCATCAATTTCAGCTTTTGGCACCTTACGGATTTGTAGACCAAATGCCATATTGTCATACACGCTTAAGTGTGGATACAGTGCATACGACTGAAAGACCATGGCGATGTCACGATCTTTAGGCAATACATCATTCATCTTTGCTTCATTGATGAATAATTCACCTGATGTTATATCTTCAAGACCGGCAATCATACGTAAAGTTGTACTTTTCCCACATCCTGAAGGACCAACAAAGACGATAAACTCTTTGTCTTTTATTTCCAAGTTGAAATCAAATACCGCTTGGACATTATTATCATAAATTTTATTTATATTTTTTAGCTGTAGTGTTGCCATAGTTCCTCCTATTTATATCGACGATTGTATAGATATAACAATCCAAGTAAACCGCATAATCCAACAAGTTGTACAAGTAGTCCCATGTACCCTATATGTTTTTGTCCTACAATCACCATGGTTAGTGAAGCAATAAAGGTACAAATAATTAAAATTGTTTTAAGTGTTTTATTTTCCATATGTAGCACCTAATCCTTTAATCCACCAAGGGTCATACCTTGTGTCAGTTTCTTTTGCACCATAATATATAGGATTAATGTTGGTAACATAACAATCACAAGCCCTGCATACATCGGTCCATAGTTTGCTGCTGCTTTTTGCGATTGCATCAAGTTGATTAGACCAACTGGTAATGTTTTACTTGCTCCTGGCATTAAAGTTAAAGCAATGATGTATTCATTCCAGAAAGACAAGAAGTTAAATAGGATTACCGTGATGATACTTGGTTTTGCCATTGGAATCATGATTTTTACCATCGTACGGAAATAGCCAGAACCATCCATATACGCTGCTTCTTCATATGCTTTTGGTAATGTTCTAAAGTAACTTGTTAGTAAGTAGATCGTAAATGGTAGTGCGGTAGCTGCATAAATAATCGCTAATACCACAATATTATTTAAGAAAATTCTTTGTCCTATAATTTGTGAAATCCCTTTATCCCAACTTAATAACATCAGGAAGATAGGTACAACAATATAGTTCACGTTAATAAATAATCCACTCATAAATCCAAGATTTACAAGTTTCTTTCCTTTAAAGCGGAAACGTGCAAGTGCATATGATGCAGGTAAAGCAACAACCAACAAAATCAGAAGACCCAATCCTGTTGCCACAATGGAATTGATGAAGTACTCACCCATATTCGCTTTTTCAATTGCATCTACAAAGTTTTGGAAATGAAGACCAATTGGCATTGTCCATGGACTACCATAGAATTCACTATTTTGTTTCACCGATGCTAGAAATACCCAAGCAACCGGCACAATAATAGAAATCGCTAATGTAAATAAGGCTACATATATAAAGATGCGATATAAACGATTTGTTTTTTTATCCATAACATAACCTCCTAAAATTCCATGTCATCACGTAATGTGATTTTATTTACTACTGCACTAAGTACAAATGAGAAGATAAAGACAATTGCTCCAATTGCCATACCATACCCATAGGTTGCATTATCATATGCTTGACGATATAAGTAACTTAAGAATACTTCACTTGCTCCATTCGGACCCCCACCGGTCATAACTTTCACAAATAGGAAACTCAAGTTAATTGAACTAATAATATAGAATGTCAACGTCGTTCTAATATTTCCCCAAATCAGTGGTAACGTGATTTTAAAGAATTGTTGAACTTTATTTGCTCCATCCAGTGATGCACTTTCATAGAGATGTTCTGGAATACTTGACATACTTGCCATATACATAACCATGTAGTATCCAATAGCTTGCCAAATCATCGTTCCAATCACTGCATATATTACGATTGATTGATCTCCAAGAAATTTAATTCCTTCCCAATTCTCTGGTTTAAATAAACCAATAATACTATTTAATAATCCATTACTTGGATCATAAATCGCACTAAAGATGGAAGATATTACAACGACTGATAATACGTTAGGTATATAGAAGATAATGCGAAAGAAATTTTCTCCTTTTACCTTTTCTCTTGTAAGAATCGCCGCAAAAACTACCGCGAATATAAGTGTAACAATCGCAACCAATACAATAATCAGAATGGTGTTTTGACACGATCTAATAAAGTTCATATCTTTAAATAAAATAAAGAAATTGTTTAATCCGACAAACTCTTGATTTGCGGATAATCCTCCCCACTTCAACAATGACATTCGAAATACATTTAATGTAGGGAAGACCATAAATACCGTAAATAAGATAATTGCTGGTGCTAAACACAACCAAATAAATCGTCTCTCTTGTTTTTTGTTTTTCATACGCCTTCCTTTCTTAAAAAAATAGCGGTGTTGCCACCGCTACATTTTATTTGTTTGCTTCAACAACTTTTTTAAGTCCAGTTAAGAATTCATCATACCATTGATCAACAGTTTTGTCTTTTGTCATTACTGAGTTTACTGTTCCGTATAAGATTCCTTCTGCACCTGTTAAGTCTACACCTTCCACTTGGTTTTCAAGTGCTGCAAATCCAACTGCATTAGCTTTTGCACCATTGTCGTAGATTGAGTAGAAAATTTTATTAATGTCATCATCTTTAATGTTGTCTGATGCGTTAACTGTAGGCATTACAGCAGATTTTCCTTTTGTGTAGAATAATGTTGCTGCTTCATCAGAGTAGCAGTAAGCCATGAATTTTTTAGCTAAATCAACATTTTGGGCACCTTCAGGAATGTACATTTGTTCTGTGAATGTAGTTGAGTAAGCATCACCATCAGCAGTTACTTTTGGTAAAGCCATCATTCCCCATTCAAATCCTTCAGCTCTTGGTGCATCTTCCATTTCACCTGGTAACCAAGTTCCATTAGGAATGAATAATGCTTTGTTGTCTAAGATCGCTTGTTGGTTTTTCGTGAAGTCAGTTCCGTTAGCTTGTGCTACAGTGTTTGGTTCAATGTATTCAGCAAGTTTTCCAACGATTTCAAATGCTTTTTTCGCATCTTCACTTTCCCAAGTTTTTTCATCATAGTGCATCATTTTGTCATATGCATCTGGTCCAGCAGTTTCATTTAATAATGCAGAGAAGAATGCATCAAAGTATCCAGTTGTTGGGTATGTAAATAAAGCAATACCTTCTGCTTTTGCTTTGTCTCCTAAAGCAAACATTTCATCCCAAGTTGTTGGTACTTCCCATCCTTTTTCAGCAAATAATCCAGCATTGTAGAACAATCCACATGGTGAATAGTTCAGTGGTGCTAAGTATAATTTACCATCATCGTAAGGACGTAAGTTTAATGCATCTGTAAATCCAGGAATGATGTTTTCTTTAACTGTTACATCTGATCCAGGAATTTTCATGTCTAATAAATCATCAATTGGTTGAATTTGTTTTTCTTTCACCATAGTGTCAGTTAATCCACCTTGTGCTCCAATTGATAGGTAGATAATATCAGGAATGTCTTCACCAGCTTGGATTCTTGGACGAAGTACATCAGAGATGTTCTTTTCAAATTCCAATTCTACCTTTACACCTTCGATTTCCTCAAATTCTTTGGCAACTGCTTCCCAACCGCCAGTTCCAAATCCACCATCAAGTCCTGCAATTTTAAGAACTTTTTCGTCTGTGTCAGCTTCTTTACCAGAACCTCCACATCCTGCTAATGCTGTTAACATCACAGCACTCACACAGGCGAACTTCATAAATTTTTTCATTGATTCGTATCCTCCTTTTATTGTGTCAAATCAATCATCTACTTAAATCATAGTGCAAGTAAAGCGCTTACACCATACAGGATATTGTCACGTATTTTATATATATTGATTTACGCAATCAACATCCCTAAAACAACATCAGACAGTAAACCACTTAATTTCTGTTGGTTCTAACTCAACTTTGTGAGTTTGTCCATTTGTTGTAAAAACCGTTGCTTCTTGTTTTTCATATGTATTGTTTACCACACAGTAACTACTTGTTGATGGATACATATTTACTTCCACATTGTAGTTATCTGCATACCACTCTTCGATTTGATCTTCTTTACCAGCTGCATAGAATAAACTACGGTATAAAAGTCTCGTATTTTCAAAGTTGAATGGTAAACCACTCATGTATATTGCACGTCCTTTTCCGTAATTGTGCACTGCCAAGTTCACACTTTTTCCAGTTGTTTTGATTACCGTTGTATCACGATTGGCATATGCAAATTGCACCTTATTTCCAAAGTTAAGTGTTTCTGGTAAACCTTTTGTAATGAAGTGTTCATGCTCATCCCAGTTATACTTATCATGAGATAAGGTGAATCCAACTTCTTTATCTACACCAAGTACATCATATAATTGGAAGTAATGTCCTTCTTTTTGATATGCACTAGGATCTCCGATTCCGATAAATCCATTACCTTGGTATATATATTGACGTATTTTTGTAACGATGGCTTCATTTTTCCAGTATTCTCCTCCCGAGAATGATGTATATGCATCACCAACGTTAAGAATTACACCTGGAGTATCAAGCACATCTGGACGCTCGAGTAATTCATCAAAACTGATAAATTCGATATCCACAGGTAATCCACTTAGCGCTTCCAAGTATCCTTCATATCCATAGTTGTCTTCATATGGAATGGCATGGTGCACCATGTGTGCTCCCCATGAACGTAATTTTCCATACGAGTTAAGTACATATACTTTGAATGGTACACAGTATGGTTGCACCTGATTAACTTTGTCATATAGTTCACGGAATTCATCTGCGACTTCTTTAACATAGTCGATAAACTCTGGGAACTCTAATGCAAGTTTTAAATATCCACCATAACCAATACGGTCCACAGGTTTTCGTAAAATTGCACGTCTTGCAGTTACCCAATTTACTTTTGCTTCATGTAAAGGATCTCCTCCTTCATGAAATGTATCTGGGAAGAAGTATGGTAGCAATCTTCCTTCGGTATATTTCACTCCTGGAATATCTGAGATGATTCGTAATGTTGAACCATTTCCTACACTTCCAACAACTGCATCCAAACCAACTTCTTTAAAGTATTTTCCGTATGGTTCTGTTCCAATCCAGTGATCACCTAAGAACATCATCGCTTCTTTACCAGCTTCATGTGTCGCATCAACAAATACTTTCATTAATTTACTAACTTCAATTTGTTGGAATTCAATGAAGTCTTTAAACTCTTTTGTTGGAATGACAAACTGTGAATTGTAAGTACCTTTGTTAATAATGTATTCTGGTCGAAATGGATATCCAGCCCATGCTTCGAATTTCCCTAATATGTAAGGAGAAACACTTGCATTATAACCAAACCATTCGACAAATGATTCACGTGCTTGTTCATCAAAGATTAATGTAAATTGATGGAAGAATGTTGTAAATCGAATCACATCAATTTCTGGGTTATCTTTTAAATATCGTTTAAACTTATCAATTACGTATGCTTGCGTCTTTGGTTGACGTACATCATATGTCATTTGATGTTCTTCATCTTTCCAGTCATTGGTAATCGCATTGTACATGTGTACAGGATCCCAAATAATATATGCTAGAAAGCTTACAGTATATGCATGAAATGGGATTGCTTTGGTAATTACCACTTCTTGTGTTGTTTCATCATAAGTCCAATCTTCAAAGGCTACAATTTCACCAGTCGTACGGTCGATGACTTCCCACCATTTTGACATGTCATCATTTGTATTTGGTTGTAATAAATCTTTGTAGATATATTTCATGATTGAAATTCTCAGTTCATCACTACTTGCACTTTCAAATTGTGACATGATGTATACTTGTTGAATTTCATCTGGGTTTTTTCTTGCCCAGTCATTATCTTTTCTTGTTGTATAGTACGTTGCGTATTTTTTTACATCCAGACTTTTTAGTTCATCTGGCATAACAGTTCCATCGCAATCCCGTATCGCATCTCCACCCCAATAGTCTATGATGCGAACGGTTTCACCGATCATATCGATATCTGTAGGGACGGTCAGTCTCCCTTTCTGTTTGCTCACAAGATCTCCTCCTTTGCTTTACATTTACATCATATCCAAAGGCATTTTATAATACAAGAGGGCAAATTGTAAGCACTTACATTTTTCATCAATATATATAAAATACATACCGAAACAATCGTTTTTTTTTGCTTTTTTAGTTATATTGCGAACTTTTCAAAAAAATTAAAAATTTCCACTTTTTTCTTTTATTCATTGTAAAATCACGATTTTCTATCTACAATGAGATTGTGAAAGGGATTTCATTGGGAGGGTATCATGAGCAATAATCGCTATCAAGTCATACGGAAACAACATGAAAAAACCAAGCTAATTCTTCGCTATATTACACATGCACAAAAGGGTTCTGATTGGCATAGTGTAAAACACACACACGATTTTACAGAGATATTTTTCGTTGTAAACGGTAAAGGGCGTTTTCTTATTGATAATGAAACTTTTAGCACTTATAGTGACGATGTTGTCATTATCAGTTCAAAGATTCCGCACACGGAAAGCCCAATGGAAAACGAAGATTTCGAATACATCGTTTTAGGTGTAGAAGGCTTGGAATTACAAGATCATAGTGGAAATAAGCTCATGTACCAAGTGTTCAATTTAAACAGTGAACATGACAAGATGATGTTTTATTTACAAGTGTTATTACAAGAAGTAGAACTTAAAAACGAACTCTATGAAGCAATTTGTCACAACATTTTAGAAGTATTAATCTTCTTAATTATTCGCAGCAATGATAAGCAACTATCCTATAGAAGTGTGACAAAAGGAATGAAGGAATGTGAGATTATTGAAAACTATATCAAATCAAACTACCATAAAAACATTACACTTGATGACTTAAGTGAATTGACTTATCTAAGTAAGTTTTATATCAGTCATGCGTTCAAGCGCTATAAAGGAATTTCTCCAATTTCTTATTTAATTCAAACGCGTGTACAACACGCAAAGAAGCTTCTAGAGAGCACAAATAAATCTATGGCACAAATAGCTACGGATGTTGGTTTTGTCAGTCAGTCGCACTTTTCACAGACATTCAAACAGGAAACGAATCATACACCATTAGAGTATCGTAAGTTATCACGTGTACTCGTGCAAGATACAGATAGACATTAAACAAAGGTAATGAATACCTATCAACGAATTAGACGTTGGGTACGCATTACCTTTTCTTATACAACTTTTAAACATTGCCTTATTTCATTTCTTATTATCACATCTATCGATTCCAACAAAACTCATAAAACACAAAAGTCTGTGAAAAGTGAATTCACAGACTTTTGCGCATCGTTTTTTTATTCTTATATAAAGTTAAAAATATTAACTAAGAGGGTTATTTTTATACTATTTCTTTAGTTTCTTTTTATATCCAAATCCAATTCCAAGTGCAGATAACGCAAGTAACATAAGTAATAGATTTACATTTGTTGTATCACCTGTATTCGTACCATTTACTGGTTTATCAGGAGTTTCAGGAGTTACACTTGGTAATTCTTTACTTGGTTCTTTTAATTGATTAATTGCATTTGTAAGTTCAACTTTTGCTTGCAGCACATCACCTGCTGTTGCATTTGGATCTTCTAAAACCGTTTTTGCTTTTTCTAAAGCATCAACAAATACATTCCAAGTATCTTTTGTATAATCAGCTTCTTTTAATTTAGAGCTATCTTCTACAAGATCTTGTAATTCATCTTTAGCAACTTCTACTGTACTTGTTAATTTACTTACAGCATCCAACAATGCATCGTATACTGTATCAACATCAGCTTGTAGTGCTTGATCATTTGCCAATACAACTTTTGCCTTAGCAAGTGTATCTGCCACAACATTCCATGTTTCTTCAGTATACTCACTTGCTTCTAGCACATCAACAATATCAACTAATACTTGTAAGTCTGCTTTATCGCCTAACTTTACTAATCCATTCATTGCCGTTTCAAGCATCGTTGTAGCTGCATCGACTGCCTCTTGACTCTTTGGATTTACTAGTACTTTATTTGCTTTATCAATAGCATCTGTTACTTTTGCATAACTAGCACTTGTATAAAGTGTCGCATCAATTGCTTCAGCTTTTGTGATAGCTTCTACTAATTTTTCAGTGTGAATTACTGGCTTTGTTTGTTCCTCAATTAAAGCAAGAATCGTTTGTAGATCTGCTTCCATTTGATTTACTTTAACTTGTGTTGAACGAGCAAGTACATCACTATTCTCAGCAATTAATATGTGCATTTCTAGAAGTTCAATAACTTCTGGATCTGCTTTTAACCCTGTAGCTTTCGTTTGCTCATCAAGCACAGTTTTCGCTTTACTAATTGTAGCTTCTAATGATGAACTATCAACTACTGATTCACCCTTAATCAACAATAATTGTAGTTTGGTGGCTTGTTGCTCTGTTGCACTTCCTTTTAAATCAACTTTAAATGTATTAGAAAGAACGCTTCCTTGACTTGTTAAGTCATATGTATGACCTTCTACTTCGTGAATCGTGTTTAACCATGGAATAACCACATCACTTGTAATTGGTACCCATTGATCATTTTGTTTTGCTGAAACTGTGAATGTTGATACGCCATGTGTTTTTGGCTTATCTGTCAAAATCAACAATTCTTTTGCACTAATTTCTTTTTCAAAAGTAAGAATAATCGATCCATCTAATGCACTTCCAAATTCTTCAAATGCTACGCCTGTCCCTAATTGACCATCGATTAAATTTTCTAACTTTCCTTCTTTAATGGTTAGATTTTCTGCTTGTATTTGCACCTTTCCAGAAAGGGCATTTTGACTTGTATAGAATGTTTGAATTTCATCTTTCAACTTCACAAGTTCAGCTTCATATTCTATTTCATTCACATCTGGATTTGCAGCAATACTTTTAGCATGCTCTAATGCGGCAAGTAATGTTTGTACACTTGTAGTGCTAAACTCCCCGTAAGTATCCCCAATTAATAATCTACGTAAATTTTTCTCCATCGTATCAGCAATTGTATTTAATTCACCAATTTTACGAACTAGTTTCCCATTTGGTTTTACTAATCGCATATTGATTTTTGATGAACCCCATTGTGTATATCCAGCATTTACTTTAATTCTAAATTTTGTTGTTTGTACTGGTTTCTTTAATGTATATACTAAATTTTCTTGTGCTTGTACACCTGCTTTTGTTTTCCAAGCAAACGTTACATTTTTTTCCAGTGATTTCCATTCTCCATCTTCAAAGTATTCAAAATCAGCATTCTTTATACCTTGACTCGTTGGATACCAACCAATCATTTCTACGCGATCGATTTCAACAAGATTTGTATAGTCATACACAATATATGCATTTTTACTTGTCAAATCTCCACCAGGTGAAAAATCGATATCTTTCGCATCTGGATTACTCACAAAGTAATCCATTTCTCCTTTTTGTAAGGTTAAGTTTTCAAAACTTACAACTGGTTTTGTCATTGATGATGATGCTGAATCATCAATTTTAGGAGCAATCACATGCATACATGTTTTTTTACTCCACACTGTGTTTACGCCTAATACGACAACTCGAATATCTGTTGTGGTAATTGGTTGATTGAAGTATTTTGTCAATGTGGTTGGACCACCTGCGTTACCATTTGCATAAGTAACTGTTGTTTCTTCTAAGTCCACCCATTGATCTTGCACTTTGTATTGAACTTTATATTTATTTATACCTTGTTGATCACCCCACCAACCAGTGAATGTTACACCGTTAAAGGTTTCTTCTTGATCATAGGCATACGCAAAATATGCATTTCCTTCACTCATCAATTGTTCATTCATGTAAAAGTTAAAGTCTTTTACATTTTCTAAATTAACTAAGTTTTCCAACATACTTGTTGGTGTATCTGAATGTAATGTGATGCCATTGACACTTATAGTTGGTGTGCTATCTTTTGCTAGTACTTTAGTATTTCCCTGTACGATAAACATACCCAACAATAGGACAGTCACAATTATACATTTCCCAATTTTATTTATGTATTTCATTATGAACCTCCCTATTTTAAGATTCCAAGGACATTATTTCCTTGTACATAATTTAAGTCATTTGCAAAACGAATCGTTGTTCCATCTTCCACTTTTGCACGTATCGCTACCATATATGGTTTTGATGTATCAGGTCGTATCAGTTGCACATTGATTTGTTTATTACCCGGCTGTAATTCACTTGCTTCACACATACTTGCTGCATCAACAATGTTTCCCTTTGCATCAAGTAATACAAGTTCCATCTTTGTAATTTTATGTGGTGCTGAAAAACCGTAGTTAGCAATATCTACAGTTACATTTACGGTTTCATCCTTTACCGTAGCAGTAGCACTTTCCACTTTCAAATAGTATCCTAAATAATCACGTAAGTATTCAAACATGTTACGTGGAATGTTGTTCCCATCAGCATCCATAAACCATGCTTCATCGTATGGTAAATCATATGTGTCTAGAATCGCTTGGTTTACATATTCATGTTGCCATTCAGCCATACTATATAATTTCCCTTGTTCTTTATTTTGTTCTTTATAATTATGCGTCATTGACAGTGATGTAAAGTGATGTTCTTTCATACGTTGTGCAATTAAATATGCATTGATTGCTTTACCACCAGTATAATAACCATTGGCACTTCCCCAAATCATCTCACCATCCACAAGAAGATACTTAGACTCTTCTGTCATTTTTTTCCACTTGGTTGCATTTTTATCGGATCCTGCAGTGTTCCAAGAATGTAACTCACCAATTAGAAAGTCATCATGGAATGCCACTCGATTATAATCTTCACTACTACTAGGAACATTATTTTCTTTAATGTATGAATAGCGTACTTGTACTTGCATATCTTTTGGTGTTGCTGCTAATACTGCATCCATTACCGCCTTGTTGTCAATACGTGACATTGCACCTGAATCCCATTCACCCCATGCACCAACAATACCCGCTTGGAATACATGGATTTGATCTTTACGCTCAGCAATGAATGGTTTCACCTGTTCCATATGGCGTTGAATTTGTGCGAGTGATGGTTCTTGCGATGTCGGATTCGAATCATTTGAAACATATGTAAAACGGAAAATTGCTTTAAGATCATGTTCTTTTAACTTATCAAAATAAGCATTCATGTTTTTAAATGCAGTATCATCTAAGTCTTTATCTTTATATCCAGTTAGATAAAAATACACTTGAATCAATTTTGGATTATCTGACTTGTATGTTGCAATTTCATTTTCCAATTGTTCAATTGCATCGACCGTTTTGTACTCAAACAAACTTTTATTTGTTTCAACATTAAGATATACTTCCATTCGATACCCACGATTTGGATTTTCTTGTAATAGCGTACTTTGATTTCCATCAAGACTTTTTACATCGAAGTTATATGTTTTCTCGTTTGGAATTATACTTCTTTGATTTAATAAAACATTTGTGGATATCATTCCACCAATTAATGCAAATATAAGCATCCCAAGAATGAAATACTTACTTCTTCTCAATTTGTCCACAGACATACCTCCCTCTATTATTAAACACATCGTAACATTTACTTTTTTGTATTTCTTACGCTATAAAGATGAGTATCAAGCAAACGTATAAAATATGGAACCGTAAGCGTTTACAAATCCCATATATTAAGCGATAATCATATTGTGAGGGAATATTATGGATAAAAATACAATACACGTAGAGCATACATTCATGGAGCAATTACAAGGAAATTTAATACATAACGCATTAATTCAAAACCTACCAGAAAGTTATCACTTTGGTCCACACACCCATCGAAACATCGAGATATGTGTTGTTCAAACTGGTGAATGTGACATCATCATTAATGGAAACAAAGTTACGGTACACAAAAATGAGTTTATTGTTTTATTTCCACATGTCATTCACAGTTTTCAAGTCAAAGAGAATAAAACCTGCTCATTTATGCAAATGCATTTTTATGTTGAACATTTTGAGGCACTGAACTCCGGTTTGAAAAAAGATTTGAAGTTTATGCAATATTTGTCGAAAAAAACGAAACTATATATCAAAGCTCCAACCACAAAACAAATACAAAATTGCATGGAGCGCATAACCGACGAAATGAATGATAGAAATATCAAAGGAAATGTTTTATCAAACTTATACATATTTGAATTAGTTCTCTTGTTATCTAGAGAGATGGAACCAAATTTTCACAATCCACACAGTGAAGAAAACTTGCACGTCGCCAAAGCAATTCAATATATTCATGAACATATTGAAGAACGTTTGTCCTTAGATGAAATTGCTATACATTGTAACATCAGCAAACGACATCTTACGGATTTATTCAAGCGATATCTAAGAATCACTGTAAATGACTATGTACAAATTACAAAGTTAAATTATATTATGGATTACATGTCTGATAATCACACAAACTTTACTGAATTAGCTTATCGCTATGGATTTAGTAGTCCGCAGTATTTTTCAACAATATTTAAGCGTATTGTAGGTGTAAGCCCAAAAGAGTTTATGAAAATGAAATCTGTAAAACACATATAAATCGTTTGTAAGTAAAGATCAACTCAAGTATGAGATGATCTTTTTTTGAATTTGAAAAGATCCCTACGTGGAGTAGAGATCTTTAGATATTCATTATTTCTTTTTCATTTTTCTTGTGTATCCAACACCAATTCCAAGTGCAGATAACGCAAGTAACATAAGTAATAGATTTACATTTGTTGTATCGCCTGTATCTGTACCATCTGCTGGTTTATCAGGAGTTTCAGGAGTTACGCTTGGTAATTCTTTACTTGATTCTTTTAATTGATTAATAGCATTTGTAAGTTCAACTTTTGCTTGCAGTACATCACCTGCTGTTGCATTTGGATCTTCTAAAACCGTTTTTGCTTTTTCTAAAGCATCAACGAATACATTCCAAGTATCTTTTGTATAATCAGCTTCTTTTAATTTAGAGCTATCTTCTACAAGATCTTGTAATTCATCTTTTGCAACTTCTACTGTACTTGTTAATTTACTTACAGCATCTAATAATGCATCGTATGCTGTATCAACATCAGCTTGTAGTGCTTGATCATTTGCCAATACAACTTTTGCCTTAGCAAGTGTATCTGCCACAACATTCCATGTTTCTTCAGTATACTCACTTGCATCTAGTACATCAACAATATCAACTAATACTTGTAAGTCTGCTTTATCACCAAGTTTTACAAGTGCATCAATTGTAGCTTGTAAGTTTGCAGTAGCACTGTCCAATTGACTTTGTTTATCAGCTTCACTAAGCGTTTTCTTTGCTGCATCTAATGCTGTTTGTAAAGCATTTGCACTTTCTGTAGTATATTTACTTTGATCAATTTTCTCTGCTTTTGCGATTGCATCTGCAAGTTTTGTTGGATCAAGTTTTACACGAACAAGTGCATCCTTTGCAGTCGTATATGCATCTGTAACATTTGCAATTGTTGCATCATCAATATCTAAGATACGTGAAGCATCCATTAATGCATCATATGCATCTTTGTAATCTTTATAACTATCTGCAGTAAAGTATTCTGGATCTTCTAGTGATTCATTAGCTACAAAATCTCTAAACGCATTGTAATCACCAATTGGTTCAATACCTTTAAGCAGTCGAATTTCAACAGCAGCAGCGTGTTTTGCTTCTGGTCCATAATCACTCAATACTTTAATACGGATTCCAGTAGTAGACACAACATCATCAAAATAAATCATTTGTGCACCACCATCATCGATTGTACCAGTTTTTAAGTCAGTCCAATTTCCTTGATCATCTTTAATTTGAATCAAGTAGTCTTTCATGTTTCCATTTGTTTTTGCAGCACGTCCTGTGTACTCTAATGAATCAAATGTTTGCTCTTTACCAAAATCAAAGGCAATCCAGTGATCACGAGGTTCAGGATATGCTGATGCCCAGTTTGAATGCCATAACGTACTAGTACTACCATCGATAGCTAGTTTTGCAGGCCCTTCTGTTTGTGATTTTCCGTATTCTGAACTTGCTGTTGCTATCCAGTCGCTACGATCTAATTCTTCTGTTCCTTCAAGTAATAATCCTGTGTATTGGTTTTGTGCTTCATCATATCCAACACTTACATTTTTGAATGTAAGGTTTCCAATATATCCGCTAAATTCATTACTTCCAACGCTCACTTTTGTATTTGGGTTTGTTGGTAATGTTGTATCTGGTAAGTAGATTGAATTATGTAAATTTCCATCTACATACACTTTGCATAGACCATTCAATTCTCTAGATACAACTACTGTGTGAATTGCATCATCTGCCACTTGTCCAACATATTTAGTTGTTGTCGTTGTTGGTACATACTCTGCACTTCCAACAAGACCATGTTCAAGCTCTACTACTTCTGTAATCAATTCTTTAGAAGATAGTGTTTCTCCATTGATAGTTGTTACAATGTATCCTTCTTCATCGATTGCGACAGTAAGTCCATCTTGATTGTATAATACTGCATTCTTTGATGCTGTTTTTAATACAAATGATAAACCAAATTCACCAACTCCATCAAATGTGTTCGTATCCTTTAATTCATATCCTTTGTTGTTTAATCCAAACATTGGAATATCTGCACGAGATAATTTTGCGTGCTCAACATCCGTATCATCTTTAAGATCACTTGCTGACGTTAATGCAGCAACTACATGATTTTCATACGCATTTACTTCTAACATGTCACTTGATGCATTTCCAGCAATATCCACATATGTAACTTTCACTTCATTTGTGTTTGCTAATGCACTATCACATACCACACGAGCTGTACGGTAATCTTCTAATAGCGTAATCGAGCTAACATCAGTTCCTTTGATTGTTACATTTAATTCATCTGAGATACGTTCACTAAAACGAATATCTAATGTTTTTTCATCTGTATTTCTAACTACTTCGATTGTAGGTGCTTGATCATCTTGAATGCCATATTGATATGCAACCATTTCATATGGTGCTAGTTTTATCGTTACACTATCTCCATAAGAAATTGTTTCGTTGTCTGCTTTATTTTTATATGGATAGATTTGTGTTTGCTTCACATTTTGTACATCTGTAGCTACACCAGCATTTCCATCATACGTAAATGTATATTCTTTTTCTGATGCTGTTGGGTTTCTAAAGTATACAATCCCTTGGCTACCATTCCATGAAGAATATCCATAAATTCCTTGTTTTGATTTTGGCGATGAACCAAATAATTTTGCTTTTTCTAAAATTTCTTCATTCGCTTCGGCAAACTCTAAAATATCAGCTGTCACTTTCCATTTTGCATCGTCCATCATGTCAGGAGAGAAATATAATTCCCAGAATGCAGTACCACGCATTGCATTTGCAAACATGTAGTCTCTGAATTCTTCAGTGTTCATTTTTACCCCAGCAGCATTTCCATATATTGGATCATGGTTATATACATTTTTCAGTGGGAATTGGAAGTCTCCATCTACTCCATTCACAAAATATACATTATCACGACCAGAAATCATTTTTGCTGATTGTGTACCACCATTTGTTCCATCACTAGCTAAGTCTCCAGCATTTTGTTGCCAAACTGTATTCACCCATTGTAAGTGCCATGGTGAAGGATTCACATAACAAGTCGCATTGATAAACAATCCTTTACCTTCTGCTTCTCTTTGTGCTCTCATGGTTTCAAACACATCGATCCAACGTTCCCACAACTCACTTGTATAGTACATGTTGTTGTCTCCACCAACCATGTGTTCACTTTCTTCATCTGTACTTGGTCTTGATGCAAATCCATCAAGTTTCCAGTAATCGATGTCAAAACGAGTTTGGTAATCAACGAATAATCTTTCCAATAAATCAACATAGTTTTTCGAACTAACATCAATTGCCTTTTGTAAAGCTGCGTTGTTATTTACATATCCAGTTCCTTGACTTTCAAGGTATTCTGAGAATGTTTTATTTAATTCGTATCCACCTTGAGGTCCTAGCCATAATCCAAATGTCGATGCAAATTTCTTCGTCATTTCCATTGATGGATATAATTCATTCGGGAATTTATCATTGAACTCCCAGAATCCAGTACGGTTGTATGAATTTCCTGAACGACCTGCATCAATTCCAGTATATGTTGGGTCATTGTAGTTATTCCATCCATCGTCGACTACATAAGAATCTAGTGGTTCCACACCATTTTGTGACAATCCTTTTTCTGATGCATAGAAAATACGTTGAATACTTTCATCAGTAATTCCCATACGGTTTTCATACCAAGAATTGTATTGTGTTCTAAATGTTGTTTTTGTAGCTATCGTATCAATGTACGCAAAGAAGTCAGTTTGCACAACATTTTTATCTGTACCCACTGCAGCACCAACTACATTTGGCCATGTTTGATAACTACCTTCGCTTAATGCACCTTCTGCTTCTAATTGAGCGATACTTTTTCCAGAGTAATAACGGATTTTCATTGTATCTTTTACAATGTTTGTATCTGTTGCTGGAAATTCGCTTCCAAAGAACATTCCGTCTGCATAAATTGGTTGACCAAGTTGCATTTCTGGAGCTAAGAAGTTATATGCACCATCTGCTACATAGAAACTATCTGGACGACTCCATACACCTTCAACTGTATTATCTAAAACAAAGTGATCCATTTCGATGTAATCAATTCTTGCTTTATCTTTATCATCCGCATTCACACGAACAAAACTACGCATAAAGTAATCACCATCTAACATTGTTACATGGTATGAGAATGTCCAATTCACTCCATCTTTATTGTATGGTTTATACATAAAGGCAAGTTCTTTACCACCTTGAATTTCATTTACATTTACTTGATCAATTGTTAAATTTGATGAGCGAATTACACTATCCTCTTGTACAGCTTTTTCATATGTATCTTCATACAAACGAACTTCTGCCATACAAAATGATTGTGACCCATATACATCTGATTTTTGAATCAAACGAACGTAACGTGCATTTTGTGGAGTATCGAAATTTGCATATACTAAATCACCAACATTGTATAAATTTCCCACTTGGTGAATATTGTAATCTGCTTTCGTGAATTCACCCTCTCCTGCTGCAGTCCAAGTCGTTCCATCATTACTTGTTTGAACTTCATATGCACCAACAGTTCCATTCACTCCCCAACTTGCATTTGTATTTCCCTGACGTTTTTGTAATGAAAATGATTTGAATTCTTTTTGTTCTTTCAAATCTATTGTCACAACATAAGGAAGTGCATTGCCTACATAGTAATCAATATCCGTTGTATCATTTTCATCAAGAAGTGCAGCAGCATCTTTAGCACTTGTACCATCACTTTTGGCAATACTTGCTGTCCAACCTGTTCTCGATAACTCATTTACTGGTTTTACATCTTCTGTAACTGTACCACCAGATATAATATTCACTTCAAAATCGTTTGACTTTGCAGCTGGTTTTAATGCTTTATCAATTCGATGGTTTGTAATATCTGTCGTATTTACATGTCCATCTTCAATTTTAAAATTTCGTGTAAGGTATTCATTACCAATACTTGCCTTGTCACTTTCATTTGTTACACTTACTGTTGTACTGTACGCCTTATTTAGCGTTTTTTCAGTTTGTGGAAACAATGAAACAATACAGCTTAGTAACAACCCAAGTACCAAACTCTTTTTGATTATTTTCATTTTACCCTCTTTTCCTCTACATACTACATACACCCATATATTAAATGATTGGCTTTGTTTCCCCGCAAATTCAATCATTTTTATTAGCTTTTATAACAACCAATCATCACCCCGCTTATGTGTAACCGCTAACACTTTATATTTTCATTATATAACTTTAAAAATTAAAATATTTTATGGTTTTTAAACATCGTTTTGCACTTTTTGGTTTGTTTTTGAAAAATAGGACCAACACAATCGTTAGTCCTATTTGAAGTACACAATAACAATTGGTCTTGACTTCTTTGCAATTTTGAAGCTAGTTCACTTTATTGTGATACTAATTTTTTTATACCTTTTTTCTTTTCTTCATACCTAATACAATTGCTAAACCTGATAGTCCAAGTAATGCCATCAATCCAACAACATTTGTAGAGTCTCCAGTATTTGATCCTCCATTATTGTTATTTGGTTTCTCAACATCAATATTTGGTAATTCTGTGTTTCCATCAACAGCTACTAGATTATTAATCGCTTTTAATAAATTGTCATGTGCCGCGTCAATTTCTGCTTGTGTAGCATTATCATTTGATAATACATCTTTTGCTTTATTTAACGCATCTACATATCCTGCCCATGAATCTTTTGTGTAATCAGTTTCTTTCAACTTGTCACTGTCTTTAATAACAGTTTCAAGTTTAGAAGAATCCGTTTTCGATTCATCTACTTTCACAAGATCTTTCACTGCATTTTCTAAAGTTGCTTTTGCAATATCAACAGCTTGTTGTGTAGCATTTGCATCTGCCGCTACTGCTTTTGCATCTGCTAATGCATCTTTAAGTGCTGTCCATGATTCTGCTGTGTAATCTGCTTCTGTTAATGCTTCAGCTTTAGCAATTGCAGTTGTAAGTGCTGTTTTATCAACAACTGTAACTGCTACTAGTTCATCAATTGCACTTTCTAATGCTGCTTTTGCATCATCTACTTCTTGTTGTGTTGCATTTGTATCTGCTACTACTGCTTTTGCATCTGCTAATGCATCTTCAAGTACAGCCCATGAGTCTGCTGTATAGTCTGCTTCTGTTAATGCTTCTGCTTCTGTAATTGTACTTTCAAGTGCTGTTTTATCAACAACTGTAACTGTTACTAAATCATTAATTGCATTTTCTAATGCAGCTTTGGCATCATCTACTTCTTGTTGTGTTGCATTTGTATCTGCTACTACTGCTTTTGCATCTGCTAATGCATCTTCAAGTACAGCCCATGAGTCTGCTGTATAGTCTGCTTCTGTTAATGCTTCTGCATCAGTAATTGTACTTTCAAGTGCTGTTTTATCAACAACTACTGGTGGATTTGCTAAATCAATACAAGGTACAACTACATATCCATCTTCTATAGATTTCACAGTAAAGTCTGTTCGAATATCTGTCCCCGCATTATCTACAACAACATATGCATTTCCAAATGCTACATTTTTAAATTTGTAATTTCCGTTTGCATCTGTACTTGTTGTAAACGTTTTTAAACTCTTTGTACCTAATGCACTCACGATCATTTTTGAACCAAGTAATGGTGATTGTGCATATAAAGTAACTGATTTTCCAACTACTGGTGTACCGTTGTTGACAATTTTCCCAGCGACTACTTCTACATCACCAATTGGTGGATCATATGAAGTAACAACGACGTTATCAATTTTCACTGTGTTTGCTACACGTGTATTCATTCCAACTTTTCCTGCCTCTAGTTGAACACCTGACATCGTTTGATCAAATATTTGTTGACCATCAACCCAAAGTCTCATTCTTGTATCAATAATTTCGACTTTAATATGCAATGTTTTTCCTGCAGTAAATGAAGGTCCATTGTACATTGATGACCATTTGTTACCATTTTTACCCCAGTACTCAGCAAACCATTGGTTAGATGTATCTCCTGTACCAATATATACACGGTTTGCCATATCATTTGCACGTAATAATATACCTAAACGTTTTCCATCACCTTCAGATGTTACGTCCATCTCAACCGTTCCATTTTTAAATGTCGGAGCCGCTGTATCGTACACATTTGCATGCCCACTTGGAAATTTTACTTTTGTTTGTCCAGATTCATGTTGAATGGTTGTACTTGAGTTGTTTCCTGCAAGGTTATCCCAAGTTGTTGCATCATCAAATGTATTGATGTAATCCGCACGTGATTCTGGTTCAATCATAAAGTGTTTTGTTAGCGGTTCACCTTTAATAACTTGCAATTCTCCATTGTATAAATCGTAACCAGTTTCTGGTTTTTCAATTTTGATTTTATATAAGCCTGTCGCTAAATCTGCAAATGCAAAGTTTCCATCACTATCAGTTGTCGTGTTGTATACTGTTCCATCACTTGCTTCCAAAATAACACTTGCACTTGGTGCAATTTCACCCACTGCTGTAGCTTTCGCTGTTACAGAGTTTGTCAATCGTGTTAACTCGATATCTTTAGTTACCACTTCATTTGCACTTGATGTTGTCACATTATCTGTAATCACATCAAAGTATTTGTGATCTACTGTTAGATCATGTGTTCCAAATGCAACTCCATGAACTTCATAGTATCCTTTGTCATTTGTTGTAGCTTTTACTTTTTTGTTTGCAACATCAATTATAACTTCAACATTTGGTTGAACTTTACCACCTTCACGGATCGTACCATTTACAGTGTTAGCTACAAGTTCAAGTTCATTAATTGCATCAGTTAATGTATCTACAGCTTCATCAATTTGTGCTTGTGTTGCATCTGCTTTTTCTAATAATGCTTTTCCATCATTTACAGCATCTGTAAATGTTTCCCAAGAACTTTCACTATAGTTCACTTCAACTTTATTTTTGTTTGCATCAATTAGTGAAATTAACTCACTTCCATCTGCAATAACTTTTTCGATTACAAGGTTATCAAGCATGATATCTTTGTATCCTCTAAAATCTGCATTACCTCCAGCATCACCTTGTAAGTCTGCTGCAACATTTGTAGAGTAAATTCCAATCCACGTTTGTCCAGAAGTTGATCCTGTAACTCTTGTTTGGAAATGTTGCGCTTTGTCTTTAGAGTACGTTTCTGTTAGTGGTGTTAAGTTTGAAGCAGATGTAAATTCACCATCTCCAACCATAACAGCATATGCACCAGTCGTTCCAACTTCATAATCAAAGCTAACCATATATGTTGCATTTTCTTCGAATCTAAAGTTTTGTGGAATTGTTTGATAAACAAGTTTTGAACGATTTACTAATCCATTTGTTTTTAAAGACCAGTTCCCTTCAATAACATCATCAATTTTCTTTCCATTCCATCCTCGTTGTGTATATGGTTCATGTTTTTCTGAAAGGTGGGTACGGTTATCTGAAACACCTTCAACTCCACCCACTACAAATGGATAGATTCCTTGAGGAACATCTTCAAAGTCTTGTACAAATTTACCATCTTTCATTGTTTCTGATTCATTTTCAAATACACGAATATCATCAAAGTATGTATATCCATCTTTTGCTTCACGTGAAAGCGTTAAAATGACATCACTTCCATCACTTGGTGCAGTAAAGAATACATACATATTTTGGAAATAACTTGAGTTATTTACAGTCGAACTGTTTGTATTATGTGCTGCTGCACTAATGTAGTTTTTCGCAATGGATCTTGTTGTGTAATTTGAAATTGTTTCTCCACTTGCTTCTACAGAAATAAATGCTTTTGCATCACTTCTATTATCCACACCAACGTATGCAGCATATTTTTGTCCTGGTGTTAACCCAGTTATTTTTTGACTAAGTTTAACTTCATCCGTTGTATTATTTAGTGTAAGCATACGATTACTTGCTTGTGATTTTGTGATTGTAGCACCACTTGTTTCACCAGTAATATCCCATGCATCTAGATTTCCTGAGTTAAATCCAGTATCAACAATATGTGCATATTCAGACCATGATACATCCTTGTTTGATTTTGCACCTTTGTATACAACATACCCTTTTCCAGCAGTTGCAGTAATTGAAATTTTTCCATCAATAATTGAAACTGTTTGTGGATTGATTTTTCCATCTTCACTTAGCTCATAAACGATAGCTTCCGTATTCCATCCTTCTGGCACAGCCCATGTACTTGTTCCACCATCTTTGTTGTAGTGGTAAAGTTTTTCATCTGCATTAGCTAAAGCGTTACCGCTTTCGTCCCAGTTCCATGGTAGTAAGTATTTTTCACCATCCATAACAACTTTATCGTTAAATGTCATCGTACGTAAACGATATCCTGCACTTGCAACATCATTTGATTGACGTTCAATCACAAGCGTATCATTTCCTTCTTTTAATGTAATTTTCATTTCTGGTGTCCATTGGTATGTTTCACCATTATCAGTCATCGTTACTGGTGTTCCATTTTCCCATTTTGTTACTTTGAAGTGTTGTACGAATTTTGAAGCAATGTTGTCTTCGAATAAGTTTTGCATGTAACCTTCATAATCATTACGTCCTTGCCATCCTTCGAAGTCTTTCATATCGTATCCACCTAAAAGTGGGTTAATAGCTGCTCCACCATATGATGGGTAATCACCTACCCAAGAATCTTTTTGGTGGTTTTGAATAAAACGAGCAATTGAGCTATTCACACCTTTGTTTGAATATCCACCATAAGTAAGATCCGTAGCCCAGTGTTGGAATGTTGAATCATAGTTAAATGCATGTCCCCATTCTCCAGCAACACGCCAACCTAAGTTCGTGATTTCTTTTGCAAGTTGACTACTTGCCCAAGTACCATTATCCCCTGATTGACCGTTACCCCAAACATCAACGTAAATGAAGTCTAAATCATTATCTGCTCCACCTAACGCTTCATAGAAGTCTTTGAATCGTTCTGCTCTACCATGTAGTAAATCATATGCTGCATCAATATTAATTCCTTGATCTAACCAGTTCCATCCATATTTATAATTTCCGTTTGCATCTTTCAATAAACGGTCTTCATCGAAATATTTTGATTCTGGGTATGTTTCACTCGCATTTACGTGCACACCAAATGTTGCACCATATTTTTTTCCTTCTTTAAGAAGGGTTTTCATGTCTGTTGCACCACCAATACGCGTTCCGATATCTGCGTAGTTTAAGTGTCCAGAGTCATGTCCTTCACTTCCATATCCTTTTAATAAAATCGTTTGTCCCAATCCATCCGTGTGTAAGTATACTTTTTTTACATTATCCAATGTCATCAAGAATGGGTTTTGTGCCATACTACCAAAGTTCATCGAAATTCGCATTGCAACTAAATCAGGAATACTTTCGTAACCCAATGGATTTTTCATAATCTCTCTATATGCAATTGCCCCATCTTGCCAATCAACTTCAGCATCATCATTTGCATCACCTGTAATGATTACTCTTGCACAAGGAAGTTCTTCTGCAGTATTTTCTTTACGGTATGCTGTATCTTTTTGGTATGTCCAACGTGTACTACTTAATCCTACACTCTTGTAATCCGCATATGTTGTAGCAGTTGCACTCACGCGTTGCCAATCAGCACTTACATTGTTTTCTGAGTTTGACCATAGTCCTGCACTTAAAGAGTGATTTGATACAAAGCCAAACGTATATCCACTTACACCGTTTGCCATTTGATCAACCGTATAGAATCTATCCCCAGTTTTATGTGTGTTTGTTGAAACTTGAGATCCTGCAAAATTTGCATTAGATTGTGTATTACGTACACTCACTAAACTATGATTTGGTATCTCAATAGTTTTCACAATTTTATTGTCTACTACATTTGTAATATTAAAACTTAATGTATTTTTATCTACTGATAGTACGGCAGTAAGTACACAATCAATATCATTAGCTGTATCTTTTGCTGTTAATGTATACGTTGCTTTTGTACTTTCTACTTTGTCCAATGTAACGGTTGGTGTCACTTCTTTTCCATTGATTTTAATCACTGACAATTCTTCTGTTTGCCCATAGAATTTACGCCCAGCAAGATCACCCTTCATTTCATAGTAAATAACGCGAGGGAATGCAGTATCAATACCAACTTTCATATCGCCGCTTTGTATGTGTTCAGGTGCACTCACTTCAATTTCTTCTTCTGCAGGAAGTCTAAATATTCCAAAATCAAGATCTTCCGTTTTCGCTTCAACTACAAATGAATGACTTTGGTATCCCGGTTTAGAAATTACCATATTATATTTTCCACTTGTAACATTTTGGAATACAAATTGTCCTTGTGCATTAGTAGTTGTGACTAACTCACCAAGTTTCACTTTTGCATTATGTAATGGATTTTCATTTACATCTTGGACAACTCCATTAATATTCACCTCAGTGATTACTGGCTCTTCATATTCTGCTTCATAGATTTCTCCACCATGAGCAGTCGCCAGTTTCCAAGTATCTGTATTGTTAGTTATTGTATTTGTTGCATTTTTATATGTAACATTTTTAAACAATACATCGCTAACTGCTTCTTTATAAGATCCAGCTTTCAAATACACTTTATCTGCTTGTATTGATTGAAGCGCATTAATTGTATATGGGTTCCCGCTATTTGTTGGCGTTCCATTAACGTCCACCCACATATTGTTATCTTCCCATTTTACTTTTAATGTTGTTTCATCACCTTGGTTAGGTGCGCTAACTCCTAGTTGTGGATATGATCCAGAACCATTTACTTTATATTCGTAAAACCAGTTACTTGATGCATCCACTCCGACAAAAACAAAATTATTTTTGTCTACGTAGCGTAAATACACTCCAAACCTTGTGTCTGTTTTTGTTGAGCGTGGAGTAAACGTAAATGATAACTCTCCATTATCTGGTGTACCCACCTCACTATTCGTCAATTCAAGTAGTGCGACGTTTGCGCCATTGTCATTTCCACTACCAGATGCAAATCTTCTGACTACTTCTTGTGTTTCGTCAACCTGCACTTCTGGTTTTTGCAATGTATTTAGAGAAATACTTGGAAAAACTGATGTTATAAACATCATAAATGTAACCAAAAGCGCAAAACTTTGCCGTTTCATTCGTTTCATGCATACCCTCCTTCTTGTCTGTCTTATTAAACATACAGATATATTTTGATAATATCATTGTGAATTTTGGTGTCAATCGAGCGATTTTGCAAGAAAGCAAGAATTCGACAATTTAAACTGAAAACGCTTACAAATCTCTTTTGAATGGTGTATTTGTGTCTTTTTTTAAGAATCTTGCTCTATTTCTAAGATTTTTCAGTTCTTTGTTCAAATCTTGATATATTCGAACTTTTTATAATTTTACAAGCATTTTAAAAACTGTGCTATTTTGTAAATTATTTGTCAGGTTGACATAATTAACCTATAATGAAGCTAAGATGGAGGAGACATAATGAGCAATCATAGATATTCATTTGAAAAAAGTAAAATAGAAAAAATGAATTTAAAGCTTCGCTATATCACCCATGCCGAAAGTGATGTGGACTGGCATAGCATCAAGCATACGCATCATTTTACTGAGGTCTTTTTCATCGTTAATGGGAATGGTGGTTTTCTTGTTGAAAATGAGAGATTTCCGGTTAAAGAAGGCGATCTCATTATTATTAATCCTAATGTTGCACATACCGAAGAAGGCCATGACAAAGGTGGATTTGAATACATTGTTTTTGGTATTGAAGGTATGCAATTTATGAGCAATGAAACTAGTATGGCTAAAGATTATGTCATTTCTAACTTTGAAAATAATAAAGTTATTATCTTGCATTATCTCAATACGTTACTACAGGAAATTAAGCAAAAAGATGATAACTATGAAATGATTATTCAAAACATTTTGGAAATCCTCATGGTTCAAATCGTTCGAAAGACAAACAATGCGATATCATATGTAGCAACTAAACGTATTTCCAAGGAAATAAAACAAATTGAAGAATATATTAATAATCATTATGCAGATGAAATCACACTTGATACATTAAGTAAACTTACATATTTAAATAAGTACTATATCATTCATGAATTTAAGGAATACAAAGGTGTTTCACCAATTAGTTTTTTAATTGCAAAACGAATTGATGAAGCAAAAATATTACTTGCAACAACTGATTACACTATTGCAAGAATTGGTGAATTGACTGGTTTTTCTAGTCAGTCTTATTTTTCACAAATCTTTAAAAAAGAAACAAATACATCACCAAATCAATATCGTCGAGCAGCACTAAAAAACGAAATCGATTTTGGGTAAAAAAAGGACACTTTCAAATTGAAGTGTCCTTTTTCATCGTTTATATAAGGTATATTTCTAGTGATTGTCTTGTGAACCAGGACCAGCAGTAAGGTGATCTGCTGGTGCCTTTACAGAGAAGTTTGAACGATATTCAGTTTCAGACCAGTTGATTCGTTCAGCAACTAAACATTCTGGGTTTAGTTTTACTCCATCAAGAATCATTTCTTTAAATTTCATGTATCCTGCACGGTCAATTAAATGTCCACCATGTAAGTACATTGGTTTGTAGTCAAGTGCCCAAGCAGAGAATTTTTGCCAGTTAGCCAATGCTCCCATTACAACTTCTTCACTTGCCCAGTTTAAGAACACTTTACCTGCACGTGGGGTTTGACGTCCTGTACGTCCACCAATAATAACACGGTAGAATTTTTTAGGATTACGTGTCCATGCACCTGTTGGACAAAAGCGAACACATTCTCCACAGCCTGTACAACAGCAATCATCTTTTGTTGGTATTCCATTTGGTGTTCCTGATAAAACACGGGTTGCTCCATGTTTACAAACAGCGACACATTTCCCACAACCAATACAACGTTCTGGGTGGAAGTCGATTTTTGCAATTCCAATAATTCCAAAGTCACACATGTTTGCTTTGTTGCAGTCGTTTGGACAACCAGAAACATTACATTTGATGTGGTAGTTAGATGGGAATACAAGTTTTTCAACCTTTTTAGCGACATCTTGTGTATTTACGTTTCCACAAATACAGTGAACGTTTCCGATACATGCAGTAACGTTACGTGCACCAATTGTTGGATATCCAGCTTCTGGATCCCATTCTTCTGGTTTACCAGCAACTTTATCCATATCAACGCCAGCTTCACCTTCTGTACCTTCAATGTACGTTCTGATGTATGTATTTACTTCATCGATATCTTCGTATTTAATCCCAGTAAAGTCTAGTGTTTGACGAGTTCCCATGTGGAAGTTTCCATCTCCCCAACGATCCGCAATTTCTGCAGCCATTTTTAAGTATTCTGCTTTAATCACTCCACCAGGTACACGCATTTGGAGCATGAACTGGCCATCTACTTTAGATTGACGGTAACAGTTTTTACGAACCGCACCAATATTAATATCTTTATTCACGTTAGCAACCTCCTAGTCCACTAAGTCTTTGGCAACGGTATAGTTGAATACTGGACCATCTTGACAAACATATGTTTCATCAATACGACAGTGTCCACATTTTCCAATTGCACATGACATTTTACGTTCGAATGACATCCAGATTTTTTCTTCTGGAACACCATTTGCAAGCAATTCTAATCCAGTGAATTTCATCATCATTGGCGGACCAACAACAACAACCTCAAAATTATCATTAAAATCTTTCCAAGGTATTTCAGAAATGAATTTTGTAACTAATCCTGATTTAAAACCTTCGATTTCTTCATTATCTAATGTATATGTTGTATTAAAGCGGTTTTTCCACATGTCTAATTCTTTTCTAAAAACGATACATTCTTCATTTTTAAATCCAGAGATTAAGTGTAAGCTTTCTACCTTAGACATATCACTGTTTAAAATATTCAACATACTACGAACAGGAGCAAGACCGGTTCCACCAGTAATAATAACTAAGTTTTTACCAGTAAATGTTTCGATTGGCCATCCTTTTCCATAAGGACCACGCATAAAGATCGTTTGTCCAGGCTGCATGTTGAAGAACTCATCGGTTAATTTCCCAACACTACGAATGGTAAATTCAAGATATCCATCTCCTTGTGCACTTACTGAAATTGGTGCTTCTCCAACTTTAGGAATAGATAATTGCATAAATTGTCCATGTTTTGGATGTACATCTGTAGCAACACGGAATGTCCATTCATGCGTACTCTCTTTTTCTATGCTTAAGATTTCACAAGCTTTTGGTGTCAATATATTATAAGCCATATTATTCTCCCTTCGCCTTAATGTCTTCGATTGCTGCTGCCATTTTACTTACCGTTGAAGTAATCTCAATAAATGCAGGACATCTATCAGAACAACGACCACATCCTACACACATGTGACCTTCATGGAAACGTGCATCATAGTCATGGAACTTATGCATCACACGATAGCGAATTCGGTCTCCGGCAGTTGAACGGAATTCTTTTTGCATCGCCATTTGGTCAAATCCAGGGACTTGACATGAAGCACTCACACGACGACGTTCTCCAGCTTTATCGTTTTCTGTGTAAACTACATCTCTTGTTGTAAAACATGTACATGTAGAACATCCAATCGTACAAGCACCACATGAAATACAACGTGAGTTAAATTGTTTCCAAACATCGTGTTTTTTTAGTTCATTTTGAATTTCCTTGCTTGGAATTTCAGGAACAACCAAACTAAGATCATTCGATTCAGGAAATGATACCGTATAATCTGTAATCGGTGCACCTTGTAAATATGGTTCAAAATGATCATCTTTTACTTCAATTTTTAAACCATCTTGTGTTTGCTTGATTGCAAATACATAGTTATCCGTTTTGTTGGTATTCATACTTACACAAAAACATGAATCACTATCTTGCGGACACTCCATCAAGACATATGAAATCACATCTTCTAAACGTTTATAGTAAGGATCCACAAATCCACCTTTTCCATCATAAATTCGTGCTTGGATTTTTTGGGCATTGATATCACAAGGACGACCGAAACATAGGATTTTCTTCTTTGGCCCACTACTTTCACGGAATTCTTCTTCTGTGTAATAAAACAGTGTTTGTTGGATTGGATTGATTACTTCCTTCATAGGAAAGGTTGATTTTTTATCAAACACAATATCTGAAAATGACTGTATTTCTCCATATTGAATCAAATCAGTATCAGAATATCTTCCTGCTTTCTCAATTCGTTTTGGTGCATAAATTGTATACGTCTTTTTAAGCTCATTGAAAAAAGCTTCACTTGCTTCTTTATTTAAGATATAGCTCATCTGTACTCCTCCATGTATATCATAACTGGTGACAATCTCAGTTTTACTTATTTTAGCACTAGAGATACATAATGAAAAATTAGAGTTTCTTAGTTTGTTATAAATAATATTAATGGTAGAATGAGAGAAAGGAAGTGAGTACATGTTAGACTATAAAATCAAAACATTTTTAACCGTATGTGAGTATTTAAACTATACAAATGCAGCAAAAGCTTTAAACTTAACGCAACCTGCAATTACCCAACAAATCAAAGCATTAGAAGAGTATTATGATGTCAAGCTCTTTAGTTATCATAATCGTAATTTGACGCTTACTACACAAGGTGAAGTTTTGCGCACAGCAATGACCACAATGCTTTTTGATGTGGAAAAACTGCAAGAAAAACTACTACAGACAGAAAATCATACAAGTGAATTGAACTTTGGTTCTACACATTCGATAGGTGAAATTTATTTGCCTGATATAATTATTCCTTACTTGGATAAACATAAGGGCACGATCATGAATTACAATGTTGACAATACAACTGAAATATTTAATCAACTAAAACAAGGGATGATCGATTTTGCATTTGTTGAAGGCACCTTTGAGAAAAAAGAATTCAGTTATATTCCCATTTCTACACAGCGTTTTATTGCTGTATGCAATAGTAATCGGGACATTCCACCAATTGACAATATTAGCGAATTATTTTATCACCCGATCATTTTACGCGAAGCTGGGTCTGGTGGACGCAATATCGTCGAGGAATTCCTCAAAGACAATGGATATCGAATTGATAATTTCTTAACTTTCTCAACGTTCAACTCTGTACAAACCATACGAAAACTACTACAAGCAGATCTCGGTATTGCCTTTGTTTATGAAATTGTTGTAGAAGATTATATTAAAAATGGAATCTTAAAAGAAATAGAGATTCCTGGTTTTCATATTGAACATGAATTCAGTTTTGTTTGGCGCAAAGACTCATTATATAAGGATGAATATCTTGCATTCTTACACGAAGTTCAACCTGGGTTATTAAAACAATCAACTGATGAATTTTAATAAATAAGTATACAAAATTTATTAAAGATAATATTTATTTTCTTAAAGTATTTGACAATTCCACCCCTTTTCCTTATAATCGATATGTATATATTATAAATAACTAATTATACACATGTAATTAACATTCGTAGTAGGAGGGAACAAAGATGGAATGGGAACTAATTAGAGAAAGTGAAAAGATTAAAGCAGACATTCAAACTGCTGGTGCATCCTTGATGCAACCGTTTTATGAAAAATATGGAATGAATTTCTTAAAGATTTCTGTGATTACCGAAGCAGAATTAAATGAAAACTTGACATTAAATGTACTTGCGCAAAATGTAAATAAAGCTGCGGCAAACATGTCAGTCATCGTTTCAAACCTAGTGAAAGATGGATACCTAAAAAAAGTCACATCAACGTATGATCGTCGTGTGACATACATTCAAATCACAGATAAAGGTAGAGACATTCTACAAAAATCACGTTTATTTATCATCAAGCGTTATGAAAGCGTAATGTCTGATGGAAAAGAAATTAGAGATTTAATCAATGCAGCAGGAACGTACTTAAACAAATTGCTTGAAGCCAACCGTAAAATGGTAACTGCTGATAGCTTCGATTTATAAAAAAAGCTCACATTTATTTGTGAGTTTTTTTATACAATATCCATTGATATAGTGCATACAGCACGATACTTAATACAACTAATAGCAGCGTGCATGTAATCATACTTGTTGTGAATAGTGGAATTTTTAGTAATGAATGGAACAATACTACTGCTACATAAAAACCGATTGCCACAAACCAGAATAAGAATAAACGCAGTTTATTAAATGGTAAACACGCTTTAAGTACTGCTAAAATACTAATCGCTCCAACTACCATATACATAATTGCAGTTGCTTGTTCATCATTAAATCCATAAGAATCTTTAATTGATAAAACAATGATAATATTCATTATGATCAACAGTGCATTTGGCAATGCATTTAGTAGTGATGTCTTTAAGTAGGTTCCTGTTACTTGTTTATTGTTTTCTTCAAATGAGATGAAGAATGATGGGAATCCTTCAATTGCTAAATCGATTAGTGTAATTTGAATTGGAATGAATGGGAAAGGAATATTCATCACAATGCATAATAAACTCAGTAATAATGAATATATCGTTTTGATAAAGAAGATTCCGGATACTTTGGTAACGTTATTGATGATACGGCGACCTTCAGATAATACTTTTGTTAGGTTTGAAAAATCGCTATCAAGTAAGACAAGTTGACTTACTTGTTTTGCCGCAGCATTTCCGTTTGCCATTGCAATGGAACAGTTAGCTTCCTTTAAGGCAAGCACATCATTTACACCATCACCACTCATAGCGACAATATGATCCATATTTCTTAACTCATTAACTAGACAACGTTTTTGTTCTGGTGAAACACGCCCAAATACTTTATGTGTATGTGCAAGTTTTCTTACCTTAGCTTCGTCTGTGACTTGACTTAGATCTACATATGCTTCCCATCCTTCAAGTCCAGCTTTTCTTGCGACGTTGGCAACTGTTAATGGATGATCTCCACTAATCACTTTTACTTCTACACCTTCGCGTTTGAAAAAATCAAATGTAGCCTTAGCATTTTCACGAATTGGATCATCTAAACAAATTGCCCCTAAAGGTTCATCATTTAAAGAAACCATCAGTACACGAAATCCATCTGCTTGTGCATCATGTACTTCGTTTGGAATATCCTTTGGATCACACATTTTTTCTGGTGCTCCAACTTTTACCACACCTAAATCAAGAAAATCAATACTTCCCCATTTTCTTTCACTTGAGAAAGGTATTTTTTGACCTGCTTGATAGTCGTGCTCTTTTTTACTAAAGAAGTATTCGTGCATTGCTTGAAATGTAGCATTGTTATCTTGGGTTTGTTCAATATAGTTTGCCATTATATTATCAATGTTTTTTCCTTGAAACCCAAAGGCTTTAACAACACGCATATTTCCTTCTGTAATCGTTCCTGTTTTATCTAAACATAACATATCTACATGGGCAAAGATTTCCATACAGTGCATGTCTTGAACTAACACATTACGCTTACTTAAGTTAATAACTCCGGTGGCACTACCAATACCAATAAGTAAGACAAGTCCCTTTGGTAACATTCCAAGTAATGCAGCAGCACTTGCCACAATCGAGACAAACATCGTATTTTCACGCACCACAAAAGCTTGATAGAAAAGAATCAGACCAAGCGGAATAATAATAAAACTTGTGAATTTTGAAACCGTACGAATTGCTTGAATCAATTCCGAATGGTTTTTCTTATATTCTTTTACTTCACTTACAATTTTATTGGCAAACGCTTCATCACCAACACGAATGACTTGTGCTTGGCAACGTCCACCGACAATAAAACTTCCAGAGAATAATTCATCGCCAACTTTTTTAACGATTGTATCACTTTCTCCAGTCAGTAAAGATTCATTGACTTCTACACTCTCATTGACGACAATTGCATCTGCAGGAATTTGATCTCCCATTTCCAAATAGAGAATATCATCCATAACAATATCTTCCAATGCAACTTTATCGACTTTCCCTTCACGTACTACACCTGCTTTGTCAGCAGAAATAAGTGTCAGTTTTTCGACTAAGTTTTTTGCATGAATTTCTTGATAGATTCCAATTCCAATATTCATTAAAATAATTAATAAATAAAACATGTTGGAAATTGCACCAACACTTAATAAAGCCACTCCAATCGCAAAGTTTAGAAAGTTAAATAATGTACAAACATTGTCATAGACAATTTGTCCATTGGTTTTTGTGACTTTCTTTGGTGGATTATTAGATAACCCTTTTGCCTTTTTATCACTGACTTCTTTATATGATAAACCTTGTTTAAAATCGATTTCTTTTTCTAGTTTCATATGGCCACCTTTAACTTTATTATTCTAACATAACCATACATACTTTTCATCAGCAACCAAGAAAATCGAAAAATCTTCAAGTGAAAATTTACACAGCTTTTATTGGAAAGCAAACTTCCGTAAGAAACTCATTTTGATTGTTAGTTATTTTAGGGGAAATATGATATACATTCATTATTTCGCCATTTAGCTCATACTCATTTTCGCTTAACCATTTAGCCATTTCTTCATATATCGTTTCTAACTGCTCATAGTCTCCTTGATAAGCAACAACAGCCACTTTAGTTGCAGGAATTTCCTTACATATTACATTGTCAATTGATTTTACATTTGTTTCTATAACTTTTTGAACTTCAACATCTATAAGTTCAGAAGTATCAGTAGAATGAATAATTGCCACATCAAATGATGGATTTTTATATTTAATATTTCTCCCTGCAGTTTGCTCATTTAAAGCATTCCAAAGAATACCTTCTTGGTTATAATCCGAAATAATGCCTCTGTAGCTGATGACAAGTCTTTTAGGTAATTCTTTGACCAGAATACTATAATTTAAAGGATTTTTACGTTCATTAAGACTAACTATCGCCTTTTCAAGTAGCCGCACCTGAGATTTAAGCTTTTTCATCTCGTCTTGTTTATCAGATAATTGCATATCAAAATATTTTTGAAGTTCATCTTCATTGCTGTAGTTTTGGAGCATTTGTTTAATATTTGGTAAACTAAACCCCATCAGTTTCAGTAGTTGAATTCTATTCGCAAATGGAATCTGTTCTTCTGAATAATAACGATATCCAGAATCTTCATCAATTTTAATCGGTTTTAGCAAATCTATCTCATCATAATGCCGAAGCATATGAATACTTATCTTTGTGAATTTTGAAAAATCACCAATTTTCAACATAGATTCAACCTCCCTAACTATTTTCATACATTATTATACAGTAATTTATGAGAAATCAATCGCAAATCTTTTTCTTGACTCTCGGATTATACGAGGGTCTATGATAACAACGAAAGAGGTGATGAATTTGCAAAATGCAATTGAAGTAAAAGATATGACAAAGATTTATAGAGATGGTTTTATGGCATTAGATAAACTAAACATTTCTGTAAAGAAGGGGGAAATCTACAGCTTATTAGGAAAAAATGGTGCAGGAAAGAGTACTTTAATTAACATCTTAACAACGTTCTCAAAACCAACAGATGGTGATGTAACAATACTTGGAAAAGAGTTAACTCAAAATGCTAATTATATTCGCAATCAGTTAGCATGTGTTGCTCAGAAGAATTCTATTGATAGGTATATGACATTGTACGAAAACATGCAATTCCAAGGAAGACTGTATCATGTTAATTCAAAAGAATTAACGAATCGAATTGACGATTTAATTAGTTCCTTACATTTAGAAGAATACAGAAACAAAAAAGTATCTGATTGTTCAGGTGGAGTACAAAGGCGTCTTGACATCGCTATGAGTATGATTTCAATTCCTAAGATACTTTTCTTAGATGAACCAACAACTGGCATGGATATAGAATCACGGATATCCATGTGGGATTTAATCCGAACAATTAATAAAAAATATGGAACAACGATATTTTTAACAACACACTATCTAGAGGAAGCAGATGAGTTAAGCAATCGGATTTGCATTATGAAAGATGGAAAAGAACAAATCGTTGGAACAGTAACCGAATTAAAGAAATATTTACAACAGAACTTAATAAGACTATTTTTTGATGAACTGGATTCGGAAGCTAAGGAGGAAATCATTAACAGTTTGTATCAACTGGATTTTGTAAAAGATATTCGGATAGCAGAAGACTCCTTAACTATTGATGTTTTTGATGCTCAAAAGAACTATTTCTCAATTTTGGAATTTATTGTTGAGAAGCATATTTCATTTTATCGTGCTGAAATTGTAAAGCCAACTCTTGACGATATATTTCTAGCAATCGCTAGCGAGGAGGAAATTTATGAAGGAAATTAGTAATCTTGCACAGAGAAGTATTAAATGGCGCTTTAAGAACCCTGTTACAATTGTAATGACGATGATACAACCATTAATGTGGTTATTATTATTTGCTAATCTCTTTAATGCAAATGACTCCAATTTTATGAGTTTCATCTTAGCTGGAATATTAGTTATGGCAATATTATTTAGTTCAGGAATGAGTGGTATTGCAAATTACTCGTTGAAAGAAAATGGTAGTTATTATCGTGTGATGATTTCTCCCACAAGTAGAAAGTCTATTGTTATCGCGCATATTGTAGATGCAATTGTTTTATCTGGAATTCAGATATTGGTATTGCTATTGATTTCATTTTTGTTTGGTGTGAGAATTCAATCAGGCTTGCTCGGAACATTATGTATTGTTATCTTACTACTCGTAATGGTAGCATTTGTATCCACGATTTCTTATCTGCTTAGCCTTGTAATTCCAGATGAAAATGGATTTATTGCTATCATTAACACATTCACACTTCCTTTGTTTTTTCTTAGCACTGCACTTGTGAAAAAAGAAAGTCTGTCTAGCTTATTTCAAATTCTAGTATCCATTAATCCCTTTACTTATGTTATTAATTCGTTACGAAATTTAATTACAGAGCAGACAATTGACTGGCAACTGTATAAATTATCTATTATAGTAATGTTGATTTTAGCTACATTATGTATTTATACAACTATAAAAAAATTGAGGCTATGCAATAATAGTTAAAATCATTGCAAAAAACAACATTTGAAAGTTTCAAGGATGAATTCTACGTTTATGCTAAGAAGATGGAATTCGATACTAAAAATGAAGATATCAATAATGACCAAAGTGATAATATAAAAGGTTGTATTAATTACTGCATGCGTTATGCATTACGCATGAAATTGGATCACCTTCATGAATTACTTGGAAATAAAAAAACTACACAAAAGAAGCTCGTAAGGCAAAACAAGTAAACTTAGCTTTTTCACGAGCTACATAATCCTGAATACAAAAAACCGAGTTCGTATTTTGAATTCGGCTTTTTTATATTTCACACTGACGAAACAAAGTTCTTAAAATATTAAAAAAAGGAACTTGCGTTCCCCTACATAAATTTCGCTAATGCGTGTGCAATTCCATCTTCATCATTACTTAGTGTAATATAATCTGCAGCTTCTAAAACAAGTGGAGATGCATTGGACATCGCAACACCAATACCTGCTGCTTCAATCATTGTTAAATCATTATTTGCATCACCAAATGCAATTACTTCACTTTCATCGATATTTGTCAGTTCACAAATACTGCGTAATGCTTTCGCTTTATCTACACCTTTTGGTGTAAATTCAAAGAAGAATGGTGCGGTAAACATACAATTCAGTTCATCCTTAAATGGAGCTTGCATTTCTTCGAATACTTTCTCTAAGTATTCTGGTTCACCTGCAGTTAAAATTTTATTTGGTTCAAAATCCACATACTCTGCTAAATCACGGTGCTCACAAATTAAGAAATTCCCACCGCGAATTTCATACTTCATAATATCAATCATTCTATCATCATTTACATTCATATGTATTTGTGGTGCATATGCATCAAGTACATTCATATATCCATAACGGTCTACCATTGGATATACGTTGAATTTCTTCATATGTTCAAGTACTCGTTTTGCTTGATCAACCGCAATTGCTTGGTTGTAGATGACTTCTTTACTTGTACAATCATAAACTTTACTTCCGTTATAAGAAACTAACAATCCATGATTTTTTGCTAAATCTAACTCATCGGCAAATTTACGAATCCCACTTGTTGGACGACCTGATGCGATCACTAAGCGTACCCCACTTGCTTGTGCTTTTAACAGTGCCTCTTTTGTTTTTGGTGTTATCACCTTATCTGAGTTGACCATTGTTCCATCAACATCCATGATAATCATTTTAATTTGGCTCATACTTTTTCCCTCCATTGTATCTATTATAAACTCTATTGTTGATGTAGAGTCAATAAAAAAATCTTCACCTTTAGTTAGTGAAGATCTCAAAATTTCGTTTGTAGCATAGCGCCACAACCAAAACACATAATAAGGCGACTAAATTCCCTACTGGTAAATCTGTAACTACTTGAATATCTCCACGAACAAAAAAGATACATACAGCTCCGGCGAAAGCTATAACGTGAAGATAATCAACCTTGCTTAAGTTGCAGTAGACTTTTACACCAAATACTACAACCAACCAAAGCAGGCCAAACACACAAATGTGTGCATATGCATTGCTTACATCTGTAAACAGAAGTAAGCCTACATTTAAACCCATAGAAACTAGAAATCCAACGAGAAATATTCGCAAAAACTGAATAAATGTTTGATTCATAATTTCTCCCAAAATGTTCTTTGGAAGTATAACAAAAAATGAGGTTACATGCAACCTCATCTATTTATTCCTGAATTTGTATTGTTACTCCGTTTGGATCTAACATATGGAAGAAATGAACATTTGGAGTTGGTGAAATTACATCACTTGTTACTAAACCTTTATGTTCTAAGTCTTTCTTTGTTGCTTCCATATCTTTTACTTGTAAGACAAAGCCAACAGTATTTCCTTTTTCTAGTAACTTATCTGTTTTGATTAATTCTAAACATATACCTGTTTCATCTTTTAGAAATACTAAATGCATTCCTTCATTTTTCACTTCTTGTGCAACTTCAAGTCCAATATGATCAACATAAAATTGAAAAGATGTTTCCATTTCATTTACTAAAATTGTATTCCAAGCAATCTTCATATACGTATCCTCCTTCATATCTTTGACTTATTGTAACATATCAAAATATTTTTGCGACTTGAATACCCTACAGCATTTAAAAATGGCACCCCTTTTGGAGTGCCATCATATTAGTCTTTTACAAGAAGAACTGCATCATCATTCAATTCTTCACCAGTTGCGATTTCGAATTTTTCTAATAGATCTTTTACTGTAAGATTTTTCTTTTCTTCCCCTTTGATATCAAAGATAATTTTTCCATCATTCATCATAATTAAGCGATTTCCATATGTGATTGCATCTTTCATATTATGCGTAACCATAAATGCTGTTAAATTTTCTTCCTTGATAATTTCATCCGTCAATGTAAGAACTTTTTTCGCAGTCTTTGGATCAAGAGCTGCTGTATGTTCATCCAACAATAAGATTTTAGGTTTTTGTAAGGTTGCCATTAATAGAGTTAATGCTTGACGTTGCCCTCCAGAAAGTAAACCGACTTTTGCATCCAAACGATTTTCTAAACCTAAATCAAAACGTTCCAAACGTTTTCTTAATATTTCTTTTTCGTTTGGTGTAATTCCCCAACGAAGTCCACGTTTTTTTCCACGACGATTTGCCATTGCTAAGTTTTCCGCAATCCCCATATCTGCAGCTGTTCCCATCATTGGATCTTGGAATACGCGTCCAATTAAACGACTACGCTTGTATTCAGGATATAAAGAAATGTTCTCTCCAGCTAGTTCAATCGTACCACAATCAATTGGATACACACCAGCAATCAGGTTTAACACAGTTGATTTACCTGCTCCATTCCCACCAATTACTGTTACGAAATCTCCTTCTTCTAAAGTAAGATCAATTTGATCAATGGCTTTTTTCTCGTTTACGGTACCTAAATTGAAGGTCTTTGACACTTTTGAAATTTTAAGCATTTTTGTCAGCCTCCCTCCCTGTTAGTTTTTTATATAAATTGACTTGTTTACGTTTTGCCATCATGACTGGTAAAGCTAAAGACACCCCAACCAAAATAGCTGATAACAATTTCAAATCATCTGTTTGCATTCCCATGCGTAGAACAATTGCAATAATCACACGATATACAATTGAACCAATGACGATTGAAGATAAACGAAGTTTAAATCCACGCTTATTTCCAAATAGTACTTCTCCAATAACGATTGAAGCTAGACCAATAACAATTGCTCCTACACCCATTTTCACATCTGCGTATCCTTGCGATTGGGTAACAAGTGCACCAGAAAATGCCACAAGTCCATTAGCAATCATAATAGCAATAATCTTTGTTGTTTTGGTATTTACACTTAGTGCACTTGCCATTCTTTCATTATTTCCAGTTGCACGAATTGCTGAACCAATTTCCGTTCCAAAAAACCAGTAGAGCACTACGATCACAAGTACCACAATTAATGCACCAACAATCAAACTTGCTTGTGCAGCACTAAGCCCAGTCAATTCACTAACACTTTTAAATACTGTATCACTTTGCATTAATGGTAAATTACTTCGCCCCATAATTCTAAGGTTAATTGAGTATAACCCAATTTGGGTAAGGATCCCTGCAAGAATTGCTGGGATTTCAAATTTCGTAATTAATAATCCAGTAATAAATCCACAAATACAACCTGCAACCATGGCAAGAAGTACAGCTAATATTGGATTCATTCCACCTACAATACATACTGCACAAACTGCACCTCCAGTAGCAAATGAACCGTCTACTGTCATATCTGCAATATCAAGAATACGGAAGGTAATGTAAACTCCAAGGGCCATAATCCCCCAAATAATTCCTTGTGCAACCGCACCTTGTAACGATAATAATAATCCCGTCATATCTTTCTCCTATTTCACAATTTTTGCTTCTTTTAATAACTCTTCAGGAATCGTAATTCCTAGTTTTTTTGCTGTACTCTCATTGAATCCCATTTCTAATTTATCTTCAGAAGAGTATTCAATTGGCATATCTTTTGGTTCAGCTTCACCACGTAAGATTTTAGCCGCTTGTTTTCCTGCTAAGTATCCAATGTCGTAGTAGTTAATTCCGTATGTAGCAAGCGCTCCTTTTTCAACCATTGCAATTTCTCCAACAATTGTTGGCATATTATGTTCATTTGTTACACTGACAACATTTGCAATACTTTCACTTACCATGTTATCTGTTGGGACATAGATTGCATCTACTTTTCCAACTAAGCTTTCTGCAACTTGTTGTACTTGATTTGATTCAGATACGGTTGCTGCTTCTACTTTAATTCCTTTTGCTTCAAGTGCTTTTTTAGCAATTTCGTATTGTAATTCACTATTACGTTCCGCATTTGTATACATGACAGCTACACTTTTTACTTCAGGAGCAAGTTTCACAAGTAAATCAATTTGGTCTTCAACAGGTGTTAAATCACTAACTCCTGTTACATTTCCACCTGGTTTCTCATTTGATTTTACAAGTTTTGAATCTTCTGGATTCGTAACTGCTGAAATAACAATTGGAATCTCTGTTGTTTTTTGTGCAGCGGCAATCGCACTTGGTGTTGCAATTGCATAAATTAAATCATTCCCATCATTAACTAGTTTATCTGCAATTGTTTCTGCATTGCTTCCTTCACCTTGCGCATTTTGATCATCAAATGTAATGTTTTTTCCTTCTTCAAATCCTTCATCTTTTAATGCATCGATAAAACCATCGTGTGCTTGATCTAAAGCAGGGTGTTGTGCATATTGGATAATTCCAACTTTTTTCATCCCTTCTGTATCATCATCACAAGCAACTAAACCTATAACCATTAATAAACTCATGCAAATCATCATTAACTTTTTCATTTTAATACTCCCTTCGACTATTTGTGTATAAAAAAAACGCCCTCGAATGAGGACGATTTAGAAACCGCGGTACCACCTCTGTTTTATACAATATGTATAACAACTCAAAACACGGTAATGGGTGTTAACCAGAGGTAGCCTACTGATATATAAACGTTCGGTACTCGACTCCATGATGTATTCATTCACCTTCTTATGTGCTATTTTCACCACCATAGCATCTCTTGTTTCCAAAGGATCATTACTTGTTCACTTCTACGTCTGTTATGCATTCAATTGTAGTTTGTTCATTCGTTAAAGTCAACTTATTCTAAAACTGTCGCTTTATCAAGTAAACTTTCAGGAATTGTGATATTCACTAAATCTGCAACCTTTTTATTGATTACAAGCTCTAATTCATCACCAGTTAAGTATTCAATTGGCATATCTGCAGCAACAGCTTCACCACGTAGGATTTTTGCTGCTTGTTTTCCTGCAAGTTGCCCTAACTTGTAATAGTCAATTGCATATGATGCAAGACCACCACCTTCTGTCATTCCTTTTTCACCAACAATACAAGGAATTCCTTTTTCGTTGGTTACTTGTGTTACTGTTGCAATTCCTTCAGCTAGTAAGTTATCTGTTGGAATATACACTGCATCAACTTGACCAACTAAACTCTCTGCAACTTGTTGAATTTGACTAATATCAGAAACTGTTGTTTCTTGATATTCGATTCCTTCTTTTTTAAGTGCTTCTGCTGCAATATCTGCTTGGAATTTTGAATTATCTTCAGAATTCGTATACATAATTGCGACTTTCTTTACATCTGGCATAAATTCCTTAATCAAAGAAATTTGTTCCTTCACTGGCGTTAAATCACTAACCCCAGTAACATTTCCCCCTGGCTCTTCATTACTAGCAACAATTCCTGATGTTTTAGGATCAGTTACTGCATTTACCACGATAGGAATATCTTGTGTTTTTTGTGCAACTGCTTGTGCACTTGGTGTTGCAATCGCATAGATTAAATCTGGATTGTCATTTACAAGTTTGTCTGCAATTGTCTCATTTGTAGAACTATCACTTTGCGCATTATTGCGATTAATTGTTAAGTTCTTTCCCTCTTCAAATCCTTCTTCTTTTAAGGCATCAATAAATCCTTCATATGTTTTATCCAATGCTGGATGTTCTGCATATTGAATGACTCCGATAGTTGCATGTCCTTCTGCTTTTTCTTCTTCATTACACGCTACAAGCGTTAGACACATACAAACTAGTAATGATACGACTCCAAGTTTTTTCATAACTATTTCCCCCTATGACTCAATAAACAAAAAAAGTCCTCATTATGAGGACGATGAATCACCGCGTTACCACCTCGTTTGCCATCAAAACTGATGACCTCTTTGGTACACAAGATAATGGTTGTTAACCAGCTTGCCTTTTGTGACAAGCAACTCCGTGATGAATTCAAAACTTTTCTCAGTGCTATTTTCACCAGCCATAGCATCTCTAATTTCCAAAAAGGATTTACTACTTCACTTCTTTGTTTAATTATTACCATTTTACCGATTATGTAAATATATGTCAATCAAAAAAGAAACTTTTTACATTAAATGAAAGAATTTTCAATTCTGATTGCCAGTTCTTGAATGTAATTCTTACTTCAGCTTCATGTTTGTGACTCATTATGTATTCTTTGTTCCTGCTTTTCTAATAATCTTCGTATTTTGAGTAATTCATTATATATACCACCAAAATAACAAAACGCAATAATTGCTAAAATAATAATCATAGATTTCGCTCCTTTCTTATCGTTACCTTTAAGTTAATAATACTACATAAATATATTCTTGACATAAAAAACAATTCATATTTTCTCGTTGTCTATTTAGAGTGATTCAACTATACTATATGTTTATGAAGGAGGATATTAAACAATGAAAACACTAGTTAATTTTAGCGATATAGATGTACTTACATTTATCGATGATACTGTCATACAACTAAATTGTATAATGCATTCAAACGAGTTGGTGAAATATGTTTGAACAATTTCTACAACAATTTGATATTCTTTCCATCTTCATTCGTCTAACTATGTCTATGATATTTGGAGCATCAATTGGATTTGATCGTTCAAAAAAAGGTAGTCCAGCGGGTTTAAAAACGCATTCTCTTGTTTGTATTGGTTCAACCCTTGTTATGCTTACAAGCGAATATTGCTTTGTAAATTACGGTCTAGGAGATATTACACGATTACCTGCACAGGTTATTAGTGGAATTGGTTTTCTTGGAGCAGGTATGATATTGGTTACTGGTAATGATCGAATCAAAGGACTTACTTCTGCAGCAAGCATTTGGTTTAGTGCATGTATCGGATTAGCTGTAGGGATTGGCTTCTACTTTGGAGCATTTGTAGCAACTATACTTGAACTTTTTGTCTTAAAGCTACTTAGTAAACATTTTTCTACACAAGCAAACCAAGTAACTATTGATTTATATATAGAATATACTTCATCATTCGATTTAAGTAGCATGATTTTACTCATGAAAAACCATAAAATTGAGTTAGTAAATGAAGACAATCATCTACTCAAAAACTTAAATGTAAAGGAAAATAGTCACTCAACAATCATCTCCTTACAAATATCAAACACTATGGATGAATCCGAACTTATTTCCTTGTTTCAAAGCATTCAAGGAATTAATTGCGTGTATACCATAAACTAAAACAAGCTAGAAACTTAGATTTATTCTTTGTTTCTAGCTTTTATTGTCTTACTGTCATTTTTACTTGTTTATGTTTTTCTACAAGATATACAAAAAACCTAGATTTCATCATGTTATTGATGGTATCTAGGTTTTTACTAATTTGACATTTTTTAAAAATGGTCGGGCCGGGGGGACTTGAACCCCCACGAGGTTGCCCTCAACGGATTTTAAGTCCGTTGCGTCTGCCTATTCCGCCACGGCCCGATATTTATTTGCACACTTCGTCACTTTTCAAAAATGGAGGTTCCTACCAGATTTGAACTGGTGATCACAGAGTTGCAGTCTATTGCCTTACCACTTGGCTAAGGAACCCCAAATACAAATGGTGCGCGTGAAGGGACTCGAACCCCCACGGTTGCCCGCCAGATCCTAAGTCTGGTGCGTCTGCCAATTTCGCCACACGCGCAAGTGCTTTTATATTATAGCATAGTCAAAACAAATTGCAATATCAAAAATGTAAAAAAATCAAAATATTTCACGCTAGTATTTTCGCATCTTTTTCGACACATTTTGTCATGAATTATTTGTGATTCAATAAGATTATTATCACAAATTATGATACGATAGGATAATCATGGAGGGTGTTATGTTAGAAGTATTGAATCAAGTAAAAACAATCGCAGTGGAGGCAGGTCGTTTTTTTAAAGAACATAGAGATTTTCAAACAAATGAAAAAGATGGTGCAAGCAATATTGTTACAAGTACCGATGTAAAAACACAGGAATTTGTAATTGAACGTTTACGCGCGATTATGCCTGATGCGAAAATTATAGCTGAGGAAAATGATGTTAAGGATTATGATGATGGATATGTTTGGGTAATTGACCCCATCGATGGAACAACCAACTTTTTCTACGATATAAAAATGAGTTGTGTGTCTATTGCTTTACTTTACAAACAAAAAAGCATTCTAGGTGTTGTGTACAATCCTTACCTTAATGAATTGTTTTATGCAACTGAAGGCGAGGGTAGTTTTCTAAATGGAGAACCAATTCATGTAAGTACTGCTGATGAAGCACATAGTTTATTTGCGGTGGGGACTGCCCCATATTCAAAAGAGCGACTTATCGATTATACTTTTGATACATTTCGCAAGTTATTGCTAACTGGTCGTGACATACGACGTTGTGGTAGTGCAGTATTGGACTTATGTTATGTTGCGTGTGGACGCTTTGATGGTTTCTTTGAAGCTTCACTTAGCGCATGGGATTTCTCGGCTGGACGAATCATTATCGAAGAAGCTGGCGGACTAATTGAGCCAATTGCACCGGAGACTTGGAGTTATGAAAAACCAATTGGAATGATTGCCGGTAATGCAAGTAATTTCACCTTCTTAAAGGAAGCAACAAAACGTTAATAAAATTTATAATTTTTTAAAGAAAGGTACTTGTCAGAGTACTTTTTCTTTGCTATAATAACAAAGCAATGCCTGAATAGCTCAGTTGGTAGAGCACTCGGCTGTTAACCGAACGGTCACAGGTTCAAGTCCTGTTTCAGGCGCCATGAAGCGTAATAAGTACTGATTTTATCGGTACTTTTTTTATTTTTATGACTTCGTGACAACATTTATGACAACATTTTATTTTTCAAAATTCTATAAACTTCAAGTTTTCGTTCATCACAGCAACAATATTTTGTTGTGGAACAGGGAATTGATGTCCATATACATTTAAGACCATTTCAACGGTATCTCCAATGCGATTGGCTATCTCATAGGCATTTAACCCCTTAGAAATCAAATAACTTACGTGTGAGTGTCGTAAGCCGTGTACAGTTATTCTAGGTTCGTTAGCGAGGTCTGCAATCTTGTCTAAATGTCTTTTTAGAGTATTCTGTCCAATTGGTTTTTCACCACCAAAAACATAGTAAGAATCTCTGTAATGAGACTTCTTGGATTCATGCTCATATTGTTTTTGTAATAATGACTTAGTATTCATATCCATAGCGACAACATGCATGCCACCATTTTTTCTACCGGTAATGACACGTTGTTCTTCATCACTTTTTCTGCTTTCTTTTTTTATCTTATCGTTAACATGTCTGTTGATAATAATTGTGCCATCATTAAAGTTTATGTCTCTCCACTGTAAACCCCTAACCTCACCTTTTCTCATACCTGTTAGATATAAAATCGAAAGCATACAATACCATTGGAAATCTAATTCATACTGTATCGCTTTTAGAAATTGTTCATCAGTCCAAAATTTTATGGAAAATGAGTCTTTGGTAATTTTAAGGTTTTCAAACCCCATACAACGATTTTTTTCAACATATTCATATTTAAGAGCATAATTTAGAATCGACTTAACTAAACTTGTAACATGATTAATTGTCTTATAGGTATAATGTTTTCCATCTGCTTTCCTTTTTGTTAGCATCTCAACTTGAACTTTTTTAATATCATTCATTGAAACAGCATCTATATCTTTGTCGCCAATAATGTCCTTTACGTGTAAGCGATATAAACTCTCTGCAGTGTAAGAACTAGACCCACTATTGAAATCTAAATCATCTATGTATAAATTGGCAACTGTATCAAATGTTGCATAATCCCAACGATCCTGTGTTTCTAAAGCAGAAATAAAATCACGTTCTGCAAGTTGAGCATCTTTTCGTGTTCTGAATCCTCTTCTTGTTGTTTGTTTGCCATTAGAGTTGCGCGTGATAAAGTACCATGACTTTCGTTGTCTATCCAAATATACTGACATTATTTATCCTCCAATGGTTTAGAAAATTTCATATACTTAAATTTACCAACATACTCATTATCGCATTCAACCTGAAACTGTTTATCTCCGGCATTTTCTAAATATGAATACATAACTTCTTTATCACATGTGTATATGACTTCAGGCTTTTTCAAACCTCTTGAACATGAATAGCACTTTTTTCCTCTTTCAAAGAAAGAGTAGTCAGAAAGGGTTTTTGTAAAGTACTTTGTCATATAGGCAGAAATTGCAGATGCATTATAACCAACATCATTCAGTTTACGAATATCCACACTACCTTTATTCCATATTCTCTTTAATTTAGTATGATGTATATACTTCAATCCAAAAAATAATAGATGTATATGTAATCTTTTTGTTCCGTTTTCACCAATCTCGATTACACTGATGTACTTGAAATCACCGTACAACTTAGACATCTTTCTCATGAATTCTTTTTGTGCGTAAACAACATACTTTCTATTTATTCCGGTTTTATTTTTACATTTTCTAGAATCAAATGTTAGAGTAACAAATTTATCGGTTTCGTTATGTTGGTTAATGTTGCACTCAATCAGTCGTCTCACCGTTCTTTTTGAACGCTGTATACTTAGTGGATTTCTTATAGAAAATCTATTTTCCGCACCTGTCTTTTCATTGCAATTCGTGACGTTAACTTTAGAGCTTTTCAAATTTTCGGATTTTGCATGCTTGTTGTCATGCGTAATAACTCCATTTTCTTGAATGTCTTGATATTTAGCATATCTATATATTTCTGTACTATTTCCACTCCTGATAATTTTATTGTTAAAAATCATTTTCACCTCCGATTTTACACTTATGTGTATATATAACAAGCTAAGGGGCGCACTCCTCGTGCGCCACGCATGCTAAAATGTAAACATTTGCATGCGCACTATAATTACTGCAATTGCATTTAGTAATCCCTATGTGCATTCTATGAAAGTTTGTAAATTAAATTTCTTCATAATATACTAGAATATCTATCAGCAAATTCAAAATTCAATTAACGAAATTCTTCTTATTTCATAAGCACAAATTCATAATATACCTAAAAATAGAAAAAGTCAAACTTTTTAACGAAGTTCTTCTTAATGTGTGTTATACTGTTATTGGAGGTAATAAAAATGACAATTTTAAGTGATAATTTGAAGTATTTTAGAAAAGAAGCAAAAATGACTCAAAAGGAATTAGAAGCGAAAAGTGGAGTTTCCCAAACTGCCATAACAAAGTATGAAAATGATAGATGGGTTCCAAAAAAAGCAACTCTGTTATCATTAGCTAATGCGCTTGAAGTTCCGTATAATGTTTTGCTTACAAAACAACACCATTATGCAGACATAGAAGATTATGATAGTTTTATTGAATCGATTAGACAAAAGGAAGCTGAAGAAGAAGATAGAATTGAACAGCAAGAATTATATTATCAATATTTGGATTCAGAAGAACAACAAAAAAGGGCGATTGAAGAATTAGAGATTAGACATAGTGAAATAGATAATCTATTTTTTCTGATAAATCAGGTTCGAGACGAGGTTCCTCATAGTCAATATGAATCTGTGATGAAGAATGCAAACAGTTTACTTGATGACTATGAAAGAAAAAATTATGATGAGATATATTTACTTACTCAAAAGTATGATAAATTGTATGATGAAATTAGCATGACCGATAAGGAAAATATTTTTAAATTATTTTCAGATATACTAAAGAAGCACGGTATTTCGAACTTAAAAGATTTATCTTTAAAAAATCATAAATAAAGTAATAAAATAATTATTCTATGCTATAATTAAACAGCAAGGAAACTTGTGTGGTGCTCCGCTCCTTTTTTTGAAAAGGGGCTTTTTTATTTTGGTACTTTATTTAAACTGTAATAAATAGGAAATCGATATTCTTACAATTTGCATTTGAATTTTAACAATAATAGAATATTTCTAAAAAAAACATTATCGATTTTGATAATGTTTTTTTTATTTGATTCAGGATCGTTGACTAATGTTTGGGGATTACTTACACGTGGTTCCTCTAAAATTTCTATCAAATAATTAATCAATAAAATAGAGATTATCAAGTTTGATAATCTCTATTCTTTGTTTGCGTTTATAACATATTTTCGTAATATGACTATTTACAAGTAGCTCCCAATCCATCTGCTAAGGATTGGGCAAAGTCCTTGGCGCTTGCTTTTTTGATTTCATCTACACCATCTTCGCCAACACCCATCAGTGATGGGAATTCCTCTACTGTAGCTACGTCAATTTCATATTTCATAATAGCTTCTGTTTCATTAATATCTACGCTACTCACAATTCCTTCTCTATCAATCGCAGATTTCATAACATCTTTAAAATTCTTGATATCTTCTTCAGAGGCATCAACTAAACCAGCTTCCTCCAAACTTAATGGAACAGATATAATCATTGTTTTTATCTTATCGCCATCAGGTACTATTTTAAATTCACCTGTGATTCCATCAGTAGTATATGTACAGACAATATCTTTTTGTTTTTCTTTTTTTGAACTACTCGTTCCACAGGCTCCAAGCAATAGAATCATTGCCATCATAAGCATAACTTTCTTTTTCATTCTTTAATTAATACCTTTCTTCTTTACAATCAAAATCAATCCACAGGTTATTGACAATGTCATCAAACCTCCCCATAACAACACATTACTATTATCACCAGTGTTTACTACTTCAGAAATTTTAGGGTTTGTCGGTATTACTGGTTCAGCCGGTTTGTTAGGTTTTGTTGGTTCTGTAGGATGAACTACTTCATTCTTTTTATAGTAAATTGAAAACACTTGTTCCTCTTCAGTAATGGCACCTGACATTTCCTGAGGTAGCATCTCTTCAGCTAACTCATAGCCATCAATATCAATCAAATAGGTCGAAGATTCTATATCAAATAAATCTCCAACCTTTCCTTCAAATGAAATATCATCTGCAATAATGTTATTTTCCGTGTCTTTATATTGCACGGTTACCATGCCTTTCTTCTCTGCTATTCGAATATCAGGGAATGTTACAACTCCGGTTTCTTCTGAGTTTGGAAGATATTCCGTCTCGGCAGTAAGAGATAAATAGGAAGTACTATAATCAAAAGAATTAGCGGTTTTCTCAAACATATATTCGGTTATAAAACTGTTGTATTCATCCTCAGGTATCTCATCAGATAATTTAAAATCAAAATTCTTTCCTACACTATCATAGTTTACTTCATAATTCATTAAGTACCCTTCCACTTCGATAGAGTAATTTTCAGAACCATACCAAATAAAACTATTTAGAACTTGTTCACTTCCAAAATTTAAAAGATGACTAATAGGTATACTAAAACTTTTCATATCCTCAACATAAAAAGGTTCACTTGGAATAATAGGTTCTCCTCCGTCTGCTGTCGATATTGCACTAGAAACATCAAGGTTTACGGTTTTTCCACTTTCAATTAATGGTAACAAATCACTGTAATCACCAGAATTTGACCAATCAGAGATATTTAGAAATACAGGATTACTCACTACTGGTAAAAAGTTATATTTATGAGTTCCTCCCCAATAATAATCTGACCTATATTCAATTTTTACATCATCAGGTAAATATTCTAGTCCTTTTAGGTCATACACAGCATGTTCAAAATCTGAGCATTCTATTAAAAATGTACTATTATCGTAATTTTCCAGTAATTCCTTTGTTATTACTGTAGTTGGATTAGTAGTTGCAAGACCGAGATTTTCAAGAGTTTGATATTGCAAATTTTCATCAGGCATTATCTCATTTATTATCTTACTATTCTCTGTATTATCTACTGGATATCGTTGGTCGGTAAAACCAAACAGAGCAAAGGCGAAGAAAAAGGAGAGAATAATAGATAATCTAAATCGTTTCATATAATTCTTTCCTTGGTGTAAAATGTACAGACTGACATTTTGTCGTGATCACACTCAATACTTCTTTGTACTTAGTTATAAGTATATTATTTATCATCATCAGATGAACCTCCTTTATTGACTATCCTATTCAACAAAACATTCATCCCAAGATTCACACACAATTACTATTTTCAACCCTTGTCATCAACTACTCAGTGATATCCATAATATATAATATCTGTTTTAATAAATATAACAATTGTCTTGACCATCTTTTTTATATACTATGTTGTATTCTTTTAATATATTTATCATTGTTTGTTACTCACATCTAAAAGAAATGACAAAAATTTTTAAGATATTTTCTTTCGTTCTATATTAAATGTTCTATAAATGCTCCCTTAAATTATGTGTTGTGAAAACATTATGAAAAAAAAGAGTATAAAAAAGGAGCAATTAATAGTGTTAATTACCCCATAAATACTACATTTGCAAAGTACTCTTTAGTCCTGTTTCAGGCGCCATGAAGCGTGATAAGCACTGATTATGTCAGTGCTTTTTTATTTGTTTAAAAAGCGTATTACGCTCTTATCTTTATTTCACTTTTCTTCTAGCCAATAAGATACCTAAACTACCAATACCAAGTACAAGCATTAGCATAAGTATCGATACATTTGTTGAATCACTTTCCTTCCTATCAAATAAACTTTTAAATCATTTGACCTAAAAAATACCTACTATTTCTAGTAGGTAATAATTTCATATCCGTCTTCTGTAACAAGAATCGTATTTTCCCATTGCGCGGATGGTTTTTGGTCCATTGTATAAATTGTCCATCCATTATCCGCATCTTGGAAGATCTCTGCAGTTCCTTCATTAATCATCGGTTCAACAGTAAATACCATACCTGGAACCATTAGCATTCCCGTGTTTTTCTTCGTTGTAAAACCAACCCATGGCTCTTCATGAAACTCCAAGCCAACGCCATGTCCACCAATTTCACGAACAACTGAATATCCGTGTTTTTTCGCATATGCATTTACTGCAGCACCAACATTTCCCAGTGGTTCCCATGGTTTGATTTGTTTGATACCTTCAAGCATTGATTCTCTAGCAACATCAACCAGTTTCTGTTTATCTTTACTTACTTTACCAACGCAAAACATTCTTGATGAATCTGAAAAATATCCATCATAGATTGTAGAGACATCAATATTCACAATATCGCCTTCCATCAATATTTCTTTTGTGGACGGAATTCCATGACATACTTGATCATCAATTGAAATACAACTACTTTTTGGAAACCCTTCATAATTTAATGGTGCTGGAATTGCTCCATAAGATAATGTCTTTTCGTGAATCAATTCATCTACATATGCAGTAGAAACACCTGGCTTTATAAAAGCTCCAATATAATCTAGTAGTGCAATATTGATTTCACTACTTTTTTTAATTCCTTGAATTTGTTCTTCCGTTTTAATTAGATCCATGGTTGGAACTTTACATCCTTGTTTTTTATAAGCTTCAATTTTTGCTTGTATTTCATCTCTATTCATTTTACGCTCCTTTTATATCCATATACTGCTTACGATACGCACTTGGTGATTTTTGGTATTGCTTGTAAAATGCACGACTTAGCACATCACTTGATGCATACCCATACCGTTGTGCAATCACGGTAATTGTTTCATTTGTCATAATAAGTTCGCTTGCAATTGCTTCTAGTTTACACTTCGATACATAGACTTTATATGTCATACCCGTAAGTTCTTTAAAGTGTCGTGAACAGTAATAGGTTGAGTACCCTACTGCATGAGCCATCTCATCCAAGGTTGGTGTTGATGCTACATGTTGTTTCACCCAATCTACCATAAATTGTTTTACTTGTACTGGCATATGCATATCCTTTCTGTAACTTACAATATATGTATTATACCAAGTTTATACAAGCTTTACTTGATATGACTTGCGATTCTACATTTTTAGCACGTAGTATACTTCTCGATAAATTGTCCTGCATCAGTAACATTTGATACATATCGTTTTAGTATATTAGCAATAAGCATTCGATCATCTGCAGCAGTAAATGGATTTCGTAATTGTAGTTTATTTCCAGCTAATGTAAAGGTAAAGTTATATTGCTCATACGGAAAACCGGCGGGTCCAAAGCCAAAGTACAATATCTTTCGTTGCATTTGTATTTCTACTTCTTGTATATCTGTATACGTGCAAAATGTTAATAGTGATGCATTAGTTTTAAAAAGTGCAGATATCCAGTATCGTACATCCTTAAAAAATGAATTGCTTTTATAATACCTTACACCATCCTCTAAGAACTCTATATAATTATTTCGATTATAAATATCACTACTAAATCTCGTATACCCAATTAAGATCATATTGCAAAGTATTTGTGCACCAATTATCAACATTCCCACAATCGGTGGAAGTGTAACATCAATCATACTTACAATTGCACTAAGAAACACACCAAATAAGAGATAAAAAAGCAACACATTAAGTAAACGTCGCCACGCTAGTTTTCTTGTCATCCTTCTTCCTAGTGATGGTGTTTTATTGGTTTTGAAATAACCAAGTTTTAAACCATCTGTTTGTTTTGAAAGATGCTTATAATTTTTAAGTACAGGTAATTCTTTTTCTTTGATTACTTGAATTAGGTCTACACGTCTTTTCATAATTTCCATTTCTTCTTCCAATTGGATAGATGTAATATCTAGAATCTCTTGAAGCGAAACTTTCCCTTGTAAGATTAAACGAATATCATCGATTGAAATATCAAAACTTCGCAATTGAATGATTGTTTCCAGTTGGCGTATGTCTTCATCATCAAATATACGAAAGTCATTTTCATCTCGTTTTGGTTGAAGTAAACCTTCCTTTTCATAGTATATAATCGTTTGTTTACTTACTTTGACCTTCTTTTCAACATCACTTATTTTCATAATGTACCTCCTACCTTTTTTGTACACTATATACCAACTATACACGCAAGCATTTTTCAAAAAAAGTGTAATCCATGTTTTTCTCTCTTCGTTTCAAAATAAAAACGCAGATTCCTCCACGTTTATACACTTATTACAATATGTTGTTCTTTATCTGGGACTTCAGGTGTTGCTCCATCTTGATAACCTATCGCTAATGCTGCAACACTTATCACATCATCAGGCAATCCCCATGCATACATCAATTGTTTTCCTTCTACTTGTTGGAAGATTTCTTTTGGCATATGTACCCAACATGAAGCCAGTCCTACCGCATTTGCTGCATGCATCAAATTCATTTGTACTGCCGATGCATTTTCAATTGCTGTGTAGTGATTTGCAGGTGCAAAAAGCACAATAATTGTAGGTGCTCCATAAAATGGATCTTTATCAGTTCCAGCATTTTTTAATTCGACTAATGCATCGCGATAAATTTGACTTTGTACGACAACCATCAAAGTCGTTTGTCGATTTATTGCACATGGTGCAAGAATCCCCGCTTTTAATACGGCATCTAATTCTTCTTTTTTAATTTGTGTGTCTTTAAATGAACGAATACTACGTCGTTTATAAAGTAAGTCTAATGCATCTTTATTCATGTAATGTCTCCATCTCTTTTCTAAATATCCACACACACGGTTTATCTGCTTTTGTAAATCCTAATTTTTCTTGTAATTGCAACGAAGCTTCATTTCTTTGTTGAACTTGCGTATATGCAATTTGTTTTGCCTCAAGGCAATGATTAATCATACTAGCTACAAGTGTTTTGGCAATTCCTTGTTGACGATAGTCTTCAAACACTTCTAAAAGTCCAATTGCTCCACTGTTATGTAAACCTATATATCCAGCAAGTTTATCATTCACATATGCACCGAGCATTCCATTTTTAATACATGATGCAATATACCCAGGCTGATCATAAATTGGATTACTGTACGTTTGCTTTACAATCTCAATATCTTTTTCAGTTAATGATTGAATACGAATTGTTGTATTTGTCAGCACTGCTTTCTCTTGTTTTTCATATACCATATTGTATGAGTTGAACTTTGTCTCGTACGTAATATACAAATCTATGCATTCCATAAAAATATCATCGCAAACACACAAGCCATGATAATCCTGTGGAATGAGTTGTAATATATCCATCGCTGCTTGCTTATTTTTAGCACTTGCATAATACATATCATCTGCATGACTTAGCAGCAACAAGCCATCATTTTCTTCATATAGAACTTCGCATTCACCTTTTTTATAAAGAATATACATTTCGATATAACGCTCATAATTTGTACGCAAGTAAGTGCTTGTCATATCACTATCTTCCACAATTTCTTGTTGCGCTACATTTGATAAGGTGAGTAATAAGACGATTCGTATCGTCGCATATATTGCTAAAAACACACCGATGACAATCATTGGCGTTTGCGCATCACGAATTCCTTTGTATATAAATGCGAAACAAACCAGTAATAAAATTATACTGGTTTGATATCGTTTATGTTGCTTCATTAGCGAACAGTTGCTCCTGGTTCCATACTCTTAAGATTTACAACCTCAATACCATTTGCATCTTCACCAACAAGAATCATACCTTGGCTTTCCACACCACGAATTTTTGCTGGTTTTAAGTTTGTCACGACGATAACTTTTTTACCAATCATATCTTCAGGTGTATAGTCTGGCGCAATTCCACTTACCACTTGACGTGTTTCTGTTCCAATGTTGATTTGTGAAACAAGTAGTTTATCTGCTTTTGGATGCTTTTCACACGCTTCGATTAAACCAACTTTCATTTCCGTTTTCATGAAATCATCAAATGTAATTTCTGGTTTTGTTTCTTGTACTTCTTCTGTAGTTTCTTCAACTGCAGCAGCTTCTTTTGCCCATTTTTCTTCTAATTCTTTTTCATCAATACGCGCAAATAGAATGGAAGGTTTTTCTACGACCGTGTAGCTATCCACACTACCAAAGGAAACAGTATCAAATGTACGTGCATCTGTTTGTAGTTGATCAAAAATCGCTTGTGCACTTTTTGGAATGAATGCTTCAAGTTGGATTGTACAAACACGAATTGCTTCAAGCAAGTTAAATAAGACAGTTTGTAGACGATCTTGTTTACTTTCATCTTTTCCTAACACCCAAGGTGTTGTTTCATCAACATAGCGGTTGGTACGTTTTAATACATTGAAGATTTCAGCAATTGCTGCATCCACATGTAATGTATCCATTTTCGCTTCTACTTTTGCATTTAACTCGTTTACTGTACGAATTAAATCTTCATCTACAGTTTCATGTACTTTCGTATTTGTTACAGTTCCACCAAAGTATTTGTTTGTCATACTTACTGTACGGTTTACTAAGTTACCAAGAACATTCGCTAAATCTGAATTACTTCTTTCCACAAGTAGTTTTTCTGAGAAGTTTCCATCATTTCCAAATGGTACTTCACTTAATAAGTAATAACGTACAGCATCTACGCCATAGTCATTAATATATACACGTGGATCTTTATAGTTACCTAATGATTTAGAAATTTTTCCACCATCAATAACTAGCCATCCATGTCCATACACTTGTTTTGGTAATGGTAAATCAAGTGCCATCAACATAATTGGCCAAATTAATGTGTGGAATCTAAAGATTTCTTTACCAACTAAATGTAGTTCAGCTGGCCAGTATTTTTGAAACAAAGAATCATCATCACTGTTATATCCAAGTGCTGTAATATAGTTTGAAAGTGCATCCATCCATACATAGATTACATGGTCTGGATCAAAATCAACAGGAATTCCCCATTTGAAACTTGTTCTTGAAACCGATAAATCTTGAAGACCTGGTTTTAAGAAGTTATTTAACATTTCTTTATAACGAGATTCTGGTTGCATCAATTCCGGATGACTTTCCAAGTATTCTTCTAATTGTTTTTGATAATTACTTAAGCGTAAGAAATACGATTCTTCTTTTACTTTTTTTACTTCACGTCCACACTCTGGACATTTTCCATCGACAAGTTGTGAATCTGTCCAAAATGACTCATCTGGTGTACAATACCAACCTTCATACTCACCTTTATAGATATCCCCTTTTTCATATAAATCACGGAACATCTTTTGAACAGCTTTGACATGATATTCATCTGTTGTACGAATAAACTTATCGTATGTAATTCCTAATGATGACCATAAGTCTTGCGCATTAGCGACAATTTTATCCACGAAACTCTTTGGATCTGTTCCAGCAAGTTTTGCACGTTCTTCAATTTTTTGTCCATGTTCATCTGTACCTGTTAAAAAGAATACATCAAAACCTTTGGCACGTTTATAACGTGCTAATGTATCTGCAATTACTGTTGTATAACAGTGCCCAATATGAAAATTATCACTTGGATAATAAATTGGGGTTGTTAGATAATACTTTTTCTTTTCCATGTTACCTCCATATAAAATAAAAAATCCCACCCAAAGGACGAGACTACCGTGTTACCACCTTATTTTGTATGCTTATACATACCTTAAGTGCGTTAACGCCGCATACGTTCATACCTACATATCGATATGAAAGCTCAAAAACCATCTTCACTATGACGCATTCGCAAATTTACACCAACCATTTGCTCTCTAGAGAATGTTTCATACTTACTCTTTTTCTCATCGCTTATTCCAACCTATTATAATATACTTTGTCCAATAATTAAAGAGAATATGCAAATACCTGTATTTGAAAAGAAAAGATAGTCTCATAAGTGAAACTGTCTTTAAATTCTCTATTTTTCGATTTTTTTAATTTTTTCCCAACTGAATTGAGGATCTCCGAAATGTCCATAACATGCAGTTTTTGCATATACTGGTTTTTTCAGATCAAGTTCTTCAAGAATGTTACGTACTGAGAAATCAAAGTTCTTTTTAATGATTTCAAGTAGTTGCTCATCACTTGTAACTCCTGTACCAAATGTATCTACTAATAACGATACAGGTTCTCCTTTACCAATTGCATAAGCAACTTGAACTTCACAACGACGTGCAAGTTTATTAGCTACTACACTTTTGGCAACATAACGTGCATAATATGCTGCAGAACGGTCCACTTTAGTTGGATCTTTACTTGATAAACATCCTCCTCCAATACGTCCCATTCCACCGTATGTATCTACGACGATTTTACGTCCAGTTGTTCCTGAATCACCAAAGGATCCACCTACAATGAAACTTCCACTTGGGTTGATAATGTATTTTGTATTTTCATCAACAAGTTCTACTTCTAATGAAGGACGTACGACTTCATTCATAATAAGTTCTTTGATTTCTTCTTGGCTTACACCTTCAGCATGTTGTGTAGAAACAACAACTGTATCAATACGACTTACTTTATCATCTTTGTATTCAACAGATACTTGTGTTTTTCCATCTGGTTTTAAAATATCTGCATGTTGACGACGTACTTCTGTAAGTTTACGTGCCAGTTTGTGTGCATAATAAATTGGAGCAGGCATGTATTCATCAGATTCATCACATGCATAACCAAACATCAACCCTTGGTCACCAGCACCAACTTCTCCATCATTTTCTTCTACAGCAGCATAGATTTCTGCACTTTGACGGTTTACTTTCACAAGTACATTATAGTCTTCTTCATAGCCAATTTTCTTAATTACTGCTTTCGCGATTGCTGGATAATCAATTACTGCTTTCGTGTTTGCTTCTCCATAAATTAACACAAAATCATCTTTAATTGTCGCTTCCACCGCCATTTTACTATTTGGATCTTCACGTAATGCAGCATCTAAAATCGCATCAGCAATTTGGTCACAGATTTTATCTGAGTGCCCTTCAGTGATACTTTCACTGGTAAAAATGTAATCTTTCATCAATAAATTCCTTTCTGGCAATTAAAAAATGCCTCACGAGAAGGCATTGCTTTTTCAAGTATTCTTCTCTTATCGTTGTTAGCAGTACCACCTTTCACATATAGTGAGGTTGGCGTGGGATCTAACGAGCTAACTCTCTACCCCATCTCTTGATAATTGATGTATGGTTATTTAACCATAAAGGTACAAGTAAAGCAAGTATTTTCACCTTGAAATTATACCAGATTTACATCACTAACAAAAGGGTAGAAAAGAAAGCGTTATCACGTTATAATATGTAGGTAAATCTCGAGGAGAACATATATGATACTACTAATGGGTTACCAAAGATGTAGCACATGTCAAAAAGCAAAACGCTTTTTGGAAATGAATAATGTGCAGTTTAAAACAAGAGATATCGTAGCAGAGAAACTAACTGAAGAAGAATTGAGAAAACTTTATGAAATGAGTAATGTATCACTTCAAAGTTTCTGGAATACCTCTGGAGGCGTGTATCGCCAAATGCGAATTAAAGATACGATTCATTCTATGAGTGAAGAAGATCAAATCAAATTATTAGCGAGCAATGGAATGTTAGTAAAACGACCAATCTTAATGGTGAACGATCAAGTTACGGTTGGCTTCAAAGAAGCAACCTACCTAGATATGATTCGCCAGGCATAATGTAAAAAAAATAGACATCATATGATATAATAGCGATAAGCGAGGTGATAATATGCTTTTAGGTGAATCATTAGAAGACTACCTAGAAACCATTATGGTTCTGTCTGAACAAAGCGATAAAGTGCGTTCGATTGACGTAGCAAAAATGATGGGTGTCTCTAAACCAAGTGTAAATAAAGCTGTTAACAACTTAAAGGATCGCGGTCTCATCACCCAAGAAGTTTACGGTGGCATCACACTTACAAAGTCTGGAAAAGAAATGGGAGCGATGATTTTTCATCGTCACACAACCATCCGAAGCTTTTTGATTGAGGTATTGAAAGTTTCAGAAGAAATAGCAGAAAAAGATGCATGTCGAATTGAACACATCATATCAAATGAAACATTCGAGAGTATTGAACGAATGATTAATGAGTATAAGAAATAGCGAGTCATACGCTATTTTTTATTTACCAAAAAAAGAGGATGTTGCCATTATCAGTTCCTGGCTTCATCCTCTTTGATTATTTCTTTGATGTTGCGGATAGTTTCACATGCCACTTTATCTGAACAGCCTGTGCAACTTCCTCCACACCCTATAATACCACTTGCTTTTCTTGCTTGGTGTTTTTTGTATTGCGTATAGACGATGAACCCCACAAAGCCAATAGCTAGTACAAGGACTACAATGTCTACAGGTTTCATAATTCTAGAACCCCAGTAGGCTTCCCACGTTGTAGATCAAGAATGAGACAATCCAAGCAATCACAACCCAATATGTCATCGTAAATACAAATAACTTACGATCATTCATTTCTGCACGTAAAGCAGCAACTGCAGCCATACATGGAATACTTAATAAGTTAAATGCCATAAATGAGATTGCAGCAAGTGGTGTAAACGTTTGCCCAATTGTTGCAATAAGAGAAGTTGTTGCTTCATCTTCTCCCAAGAATTCTTCTTCACTTTCCATTCCTGTGTAAAGAACTCCCATTGTTGAAACGACTGCTTCTTTAGCAACAAGTCCTGTTAGAATGGCAACTACTGCTTTCCATCCAGCACTTCCACTTGCAAATCCTAATGGTCTAAAGATAAATGTAATAGAATCAGCAACTACTCCTAAGATACTTGTATCTGAGTTTGCTTCCACCATCTGTAAGGAAAAATCAAAGTTTCCTAAGAACCAAAGAACAATTGTACTTGCAAGAATTACGGTTCCTGCACGTGTAATGTATCCTTTTAATTTATCCCACAAGCGTAGCATTAAGTTTTTAAAACGTGGCCAATGATAGGTTGGCATTTCCATAACAAACGGTGTTGTTTCCCCTTTAAACACAAGACGTTTAAGTAGAATTGCAGAAATCACAGCAACAAAGATTCCTAAGAAGTATATTCCAAAAGTCATAATATCTGCATGATTTGGGAATACTGCAGCTGCAAAGATTGCCCAAATTGGTGCCTTTGCCCCACAAGACATGTATGGAACTAGTAACATCGTAAGTTTTCGTTCCTTTTCACCTTCTAGTGTACGAGCACCCATAATTGCTGGCACAGAACATCCAAACCCAGTTAATAATGGTAAGAATGCTTTTCCTGATAAACCAAAGCGACGTAGAATTCGGTCCATAATAAATGCGACACGAGCCATATACCCACTATCTTCTAAGAATGATAGGAATAAGAAGATTAATAGAATTTGTGGAATAAATGATAACACACCACCAACTCCAGCAACAATCCCTTGAATAACTAATCCATATACCCATGCAGATGCACCTAGTGAATCAAGTAATCCAGTTAGTCCATCAGATATCCATTCAATTGGAATTTCAGTTAGCCCTTGAATATATACCCCAGGTGAAGCAATACCAAGTCCTAAGAAGTTTTCTGAAAACGTACAGTGGAAAATCAAAAACATAATTAATGCAAATATTGGAAGCCCCACAATACGGTTTGTTAGTACCTTATCAATTTTATCGGATGTGCTCATTTCTCCAAGCACTTTTGATTTCTTAATAGCACTACTTAATTGTTCATCAATATATCCATAACGAATATCTGCCATTAATGCTTCGTTATCTTCAGTTAATGTTGTAATTTTCTCAATTTCATTTTGTAATGATTTTACTTCATCAAACGATAAAATCTTCTCATCATTTTCTAACACTTTGCTTGCTGTAAAACATGGTTGTTTTACATTGTGTTTTGTAAATAAATCAACAAGTGAACGATATGAACTTTCTAGTTGTGATCCACTAAAAATATCAAGTGGTTCACGTTTTTTTGCTAATGCAGCAACTACATTCATCAATTCATGAATATTTTCTCCACGAAGTGCACTGATTTCAATAACAGGCACACCCAGTTTTTGTTCAATTGCTTTTGTGTTGATTTCATCTTTTGTCTTTTTTACAACATCCATCATATTTAGAGCGATAACTACAGGGATATCGGTTTCTAAGATTTGTGTTGTTAGATATAAGTTTCTTTCTAAGTTTGTTGCATCAACAATATTGATAATGGCATCTGGTTGCTCATTTACAATATAATCACGTGCAATTACTTCTTCTAATGTATAAGGAGACAAAGAATAAACACCTGGAAGGTCAATAATGTCCATCGGTGTTTTCGCTTTTTTATAAGTTCCTTCTTTTTTATCAACCGTAACTCCTGCCCAGTTACCAACTTTGGCAGTTGAACCAGTTAATTCATTAAATAGGGTTGTTTTCCCACTGTTTGGATTTCCAACTAATGCAATCTTCATATCCTACTTAACCTCGATTTCTTGAGCTTCTGCTTTACGTAATGATAATTCATATCCACGTAATGTTATTTCAATAGGGTCTCCTAATGGTGCAACTTTACGTACATAAATTTCTGTATTTGGTGTGATCCCCATATCAAATATACGACGGCGAATCGGTCCTGCTCCATTTACTTTTGTGACAGTGACTGTTTCCCCAGGTTTTACATCTTTTAAATTCATAGTATTCCTCCCACAGCTTACGCAACAAAGATCTTTCTTGCTAAACTTTTACTTAATGCAATTCTTGCATCTTTCACTTGGATGATTAAATCTCCGCCACTTTCTTGGACAACAGCGATTTCACATCCAGGAACTAAACCTAGATCACGCAAACGTTTTTCTGAACCCTCATCTAAAGAGTATTTCATCACTTTTACTGATTTTCCTAATGGTGCGATAATTAATGGCATATGTATCATCCTTTCTTATTTTTCATTGTAATGTTAGCACTGGTTAACCTCCTTGTCAATGATTTGTTAACTATTTCTAACTCAAGATAAAACTTTTTAGAACATATCAGTTGACACATACTTTTATATCGTGTATTATGTGGATAGTTAGTTATGACTAACTTGTATGTCTGGGACTCCTTTATGACAATCTTACCCAATTATTTCTTATGCGATCCTTTTAAGAAATCAAGAGACATAACTAAAAAGCATGCGGTGGCATGCTTTTTTCTATTCTGATACTTTATCTTGTAAAATCAATTCTAATTCATTACCCGCATAATCTTGAATGTATAGTTTTCCTACTACCTCAAAATCACAGTTCACGGTAATGGTGTTTGTCTCATAATCAATTTGCATATCCTTTTGTACAAGTTCATCATTTTCATAATAACGCAAACTTCCATAATTTACTTTCGATGCATTATCTTTTAATTGAATCGTATATGTAGTGTTTGCAATGGAATAGTTTTCTACATCTGGACTTTCAAAATCAAATGAGTCAATACTTACAATACGCTCATCGATTTGTTTTCCATCTAACATTAAAGTTACTGCATATTCTCCATTCTCATGAACCATTAGTGATGGACTTCCATCAACTAAGATTTCATCATATGCGTCATTTGTTGTTTTAACATGTAGTTCAAATGCATTTTTTGTCCAATCTTTAGGATATTCAATCGATTCAATTTTCGCTTGTTCGATTGCTGTAGCAGGAGCTTTTTGTTCCAACTTTACTGGTGTTGGTTCTTGTTGGTTTAAATAAAGTACACCAGCAATACCAGCAACACCAACCACCGCTGCAATTGCAGCCTTCGTCGTGAAAGCCATGGATGCCCCTTTTGCAGCAACTACAGCACTTCCTACGCCAATACTGGCATTTTGAACCACTGGCGTTTGTACACTTGCAGCCATAGTCTCATACACAATATTGAATAATGATGGAGTTAATACAAAACCAGGAATCGTTTTCGCAGAGATGCCTTGATTTTCTAAAATCGTTTTTAACTTACTTTTCATATGATACAAACGTGAATGCACCGTACCTTCTGGTATGCTTAATACTTCTGATATTTCACTTACTGATAGTTGGTCATAATAACGTAGTACACCTACCGTTCGAAGTGCAGGCTTTAGAGATTGAATACTATCATAAATCGTCTTTTGAAGTTCTTTATTTTCTATGATTTCTTTTGCATCTTTTTGCGAAATGTCTTCGAAATCTTCAACAGTCATTTCGTCACCTAAATCTACATATGGTTCTCTTTTTTGATCATAATCGTAACATACATTTACTGTGATACGTTTAATCCACGTATAAAATGCTGCGGGATTTTCTAGTTTCTGCAGATTTTTATGCACACGAATAAAAACATCTTGCACTACATCACGTGCACTATTTTCATTGTGTAAATAATTCCATGCTGTGAAATATACATTATCTACATATTCATCATAGAGTTGTTTAAATGCTTCTTGGTTCCCTTGTTTTGCTTGATCAATTATATTTACTAATTTCTCTTTATCTTTCATACACACCTTCACACATAGACCTTGCTATGTCTCTTAATTACCTTATCCATTATCTTTCATTTTCATATCATTCGTCAATTATCTCCATAGAAAAATTTGCGTATTTATATACACATATTTAAACACAAAGAACTGATCAACTTTACTTCACTGAAAGATATTTACAGATACGCTTATACATATCATCTTTTTGTGTTGTATTCATTGTTTCTTGACTCCCCCAAGTTTTCAGCACAAAATGCAATATCTCATCAGATAATTCATTTCTTGTTAATTCATTTTTTCGTCTATTTTGCACTATCTTCTTCCTATCATCGTTTTCCATAATCTCCACCCTATACATTTGAACTTATAAACACAAATAGGACGTGAATCGTCCTATTTGTTTACATCTTTATGCTTTTTTTCTTCTTCTTAACAACAAAGAAAGAATTGCGATTCCACTTAAGTACACCATTGCAATCAATGGGTTTGATGATGTTGTATCACCTGTATCTACGGATTTACTTGGATTGATAATCAATTCCTTTTCCGGAGCCTTTGAAGGATTTGATGTTCCAGGTGTTTCTGGCTTTGGATCCTCTTTGGGTGTTTCATATGTATTTGTGATTGTGTAATCGTTTGTATCATTTGTTGTTACGGTAGATGTATAGTTTTTAGGTACGTCTACTTCTTCTACTGTATATACAATTTCTTTATCTAACACTAATACGTCTAGATTATTCCATGTATATGTCCATTTGTTTGATTCACTTAAAACTACGATATCAGAGTATGTAATCTCTCCATCTTTATTCATCACTAATCGAACATTTACACTGTCTGGGCGTACTGATGCATTGTCGTTTGACCATTTCTTATCTACTGTCACATCTGTTTTTGGCATTTCAAATGTGTTTGTAATCGTGTAATCATTTGACTTATTTGTAATTACTGCATCTGTGTAGTATTGAGGAACATTGATTTCTCTTACACTATACGTAATCGTATCTGATCCTGAAAGTAAGTCTAAGTTTGTCCATGTTTTTGTCCAGTTCACACTTTCATCTAGTTCAACTGTTTCAACTACACTTTCTACTCCATTTACTGTAGCAACTAATTCTACTTCTACACTATCTGGACGAATTGCTGCATAATCATTTAGCCACTCTTTATCCACTGTAACATCTGTCTTTGGCATTTCAAATGTGTTTGTAATTGTGTAGTCATTTGACTTATTTGCAATTACTGCATCTGTGTAGTATTGAGGAACATTGATTTCTCTTACACTGTATGTAATCGTATCTGATCCTGAAAGTAAGTCTAAGTTTGTCCATGTCTTTGTCCAGTTTACACTTTCATCTAGTTCAACTGTTTCAACTACATTTTCTACTCCATTTACTGTAGCTACTAATTCAACTTCCACACTATTTGGACGAATTGCTGCATAATCATTTAACCACTCTTTATCCACTGTAACATCTGTCTTTGGCATTTCAAATGTGTTTGTGATTGTATAGTCATTTACTCCATTTACTACTACAGCATCTGTGTAGTATTGAGGAATATCGATTTCTCTTACACTGTACGTAATCGTATCTGATCCTGAAAGTAAATCTAGATTTGTCCATGTCTTTGTCCAGTTTACACTTTCATTTAGTTCAACTGTTTCAACAACACTTTCTACGCCATTTACTGTAGCGACTAATTCTATTTCCACACTATCTGGACGAATTGCTGCATAATCATTTATCCATTTCTTATCTACTGTCACATCTGTCTTTGGCATTTCAAATGTGTTTGTAATTGTGTAGTCATTTGACTTATTTGTAATTACTGCATCTGTGTAGTATTGAGGAACATTGATTTCTCTTACACTATACGTAATCGTATCTGATCCTGAAAGTAAGTCTAGATCTGTCCATGTCTTTGTCCAGTTTACATTTTCATCTAGTTCAACTGTATCAACAACACTTTCTACGCCATTTAATGTAGCGACTAATTCTATTTCCACACTATCTGGACGAATTGCTGCATAGTCATTTAGCCATTCTTTATCTACAGTTACATCTGTTTTTGGCATTTCAAATGTGTTCGTGATTGTGTAGTCATTTGCTCCATTTGTAATTACTGCATCTGTATAATGTGCAGGAACTCCAACTTCTTCTACTGTATATGTAATTTCGTCAGTTCCATCTAACATTGGTAAATCTCTCCATGTAAATGACCAGTTATTATCTTTATCTAATGTTTCAGGGATTGAACATGTTGATTGTCCATTTATCGTTGTTATTAACTGCACTTGAACACTTGATGGACGTACAGCATCATTGTCATTTATCCACAGTTTATTCACTGATACATCTGTTTTTGGCATTACAAACGTATTTGTAATCGTAAAGTCATTTGTGTCATTTTCTGTGACTTTAGATGTATAGTTTGTCGGAACTGTTTTTTCTCTTACAGTATAGACAATTTCATCAGCTCCTGATAATGCATCTAAATTTGTCCATGTATACTCCCAATTTGTATTCTTATCTAAAGTGACAGTATTTTTCACCGTGCTTGTCGTTCCCACTGTAGCAATCAATTCAACATCAATACTTGATGGTCGATTTCCTTCAACTCCACCAACCCATTCTTTATTTACACTGACACTTGTCTTAGGCATATCAAAGGTATTATTAATCGTCCAGTTATTTTTACTGTTTTCTACTACTTCAGATGTATAGTTTGTTGGAACTGTTTTCTCTCTTACAAAGTATGCAGCATCTTTTCCATTTATATAGTAGTCCAAATCTGTCCATGTATATGTCCAACCTGATGTTGCATATAACGTTACTGTGTCCACTATATTTACTTTGGTTCCATCTTTTGTATACAATTCTACTTCGATACTAGCTGGTCTATTTCCTACAACATCTTGGAACCATGCCTTATTTACAGTAAAACTAGTTTTTGGCATTACGAATGTATTTGTGATCGTAAAGTCATTTTCGCTGTTTTTTGTTACTACACCGGTATATAAACTTGTAAGATTTCTTTCTTCAACTGTGTATACAATTGTTTCGTTTCCTTCATAAACAGGTAAATCGTTCCAAGTGTGTTGCCATTTACCATTCGTATCTGAAGTTAATGTTGTCGTTTTATATTCTTCACTTTGTCCATTTACGGTTTTAATCAATACAACATCAACAGATGTAGGACGTAAAGCACTATGCGTCGCATCACCTTCCCAAACTTTTTCTACATGCACTGAAGTTTTGGGGATGTATGTATTTCGAATTGTAAAATCATTGTATGAATTTGTGATGGTTTCTGAAGTGTATCCGGCAGGTACTTCCACTTCTTTTACAGAATACGTAATTTCTTTTCCGTTTGTATCGGCCAATGGAAGTTTCGTCCATTCTGCATACCAATTATTTGTTGCACTTAAAGTTAGAGGATTATTCCCAGTAACTTTCGTTGGCTGTGAACCATCTACTGATTGATATAACTCAACTTCAATTGATGTTGGTTGTACTGTATTTCCTAAGTGTTCCCACTCTTTTAATACTTTTACCGTTGTCGTTGCTGTTCCAATTCCAGCCCCACCATGGATTAGTTTTGGTTCAAATACAATATGAGATTCATCTTCATATCCTGTTCCTTGCAATGTCCCTTTGTTTAGGTACATTCCATCTGGATGTTCTTCTGTAATACGTGTTTTGTAGCGCACATACAAACTCAATCCAGTTTGCTTTGCTTCTAGTCGATTTTCATCTGTAGCAATTGCAGAATCAGGAAGCGCAGTTGATGCTCCTCTTATTAAATCTCCAAGTTCTACAGTAAATCCTTTATTATTCGCATGAAATGTAAATCTTTCAGGAGTAGTAGAAGATGTATAGTATCCAAGCATTGTTTCTGTAGGATTATTTTTTTCATCCCAATCAATTTTTCCAATATCAACTCGTACATACGTATTTCCTTCTAATCCAGCAATCAATTCATGATTATCCATAATATCATCAACAAATACCGCATTAGGAATATCTGCTCCTGCTACATTAATTCTTGCAGTCCAGTTAATAATTGTCGGATCTTCAGCATCCTGACTTCCCCATTTAGCAAGCATTTCATTTCGATCAACCGTACTTTTCTTACCAACATTTACGGTTTGTGTTTCACCATCTTTTACAAATTGTAGTTCATATTTTGTCAATTCATCAATGACATCTCTATCCCAATATGCACCAATGTAAAAGTATCCACTACGACCTGTTTTTGCTTCAAAGTAATCATTGAAGGTAATCGTAATCGTTTTATCTGTTTTGTTGACTGTTGCGGTTCCGATTGTTGCTTCTTCATTTAAAGCATCCGTCGCTTTTAAATCAAATGTCATATTACCTACACTAAGTTCATTTGGTAGTTGAATTGTTAGTGTATCTCCACTGTTTACTTCATATGTATCAGCAAAGTTGAAATCATAACGCACAAGTAATGCATCATAATAACCAAACCACTCTTTTACGACACCGTTTAAGTCTGTCAACTGTCCACCTGTCACAAAGTCTTCCGTAGGAATTTCTTTATTAGTTGCTGCAAGTGTTTCTCCAGTGAATCCTAGCACACCAAGAAACATGCAAAAAACTAATAGTAATTTTGCAATCTTTTTCATTTTTTCTCCTTATTACACACATAATTTATTCTATTTCCATACACATATAAAAAGGCAAGAAAAAGCAATCCAGGGATATTGATGGATTGCTTTTCAACTCCAATTTTGTGTGTGTATGTGAAGTTGAAAAGGTTCCGTTGAACCTTTCACCTTCATAGACTTGAACATTATATAAAATCTTCAAAAAAATCGCAAAGAAAATTCATTTTTTTCATCGTATCTTTTATTTGTGTGTTTTTAGAGTGTTTTGACATGAAAAAAAACACCATTTTCTAGATAGATTTCCTAGTTCATGGTGTTTATAAACTATTTACATGTATAATCGAGTTGATCTTCTACTCGTTTTTTAAAACTCTTCAATGATAGATTTTCCGTTAAATAGAAATCACTATAATTACGTTCCTTAAGTTGATCTAAATTTAATTCTAACTCAATATATCCCATACGTGTTTTCCCATCATATGTACCTTCAGCACTAATCCCTTCTTTGTGGAAGGACTCAACATTTTGCTTCCAGTAATCAGCAAAATCTTTCTCACCAACTTCATCAAGAACATCATCTTCGATATATTGCTCAGACGAAAAGTGTAGATAATGGATTTTATCATCTTCATACCGAACGACAATCTTTCCTTTATCATCATCTTTTTTATATGTACAAACCATTTCTGATTCATCACTATCACATGCGACCATCATAAGACACATCGCAATAATAACTAGTAGTTTTTTCATCGCTACTCCTTATACGTTATGGTAAATAAATAACATACGATCTTTTCCGTTAAGATCTTTTAGTACTTCTTTTTTATCATTTGGGAAATATATATCAGCTTCTTTTAATAATGCATCTTTTTGGTTATAGCCAATCTCAAAAGCTAAAAAGCTTTTCTCTTTAATGACTTTATGTGCATGTTTAAAAATTTCTTTATAGAAATGCAAGCCATCACTTCCACCAAATAAAGCAACATGTGGCTCAAAATCAACGACACTATCTTCCATTTTCTCATCTTGAGGAATATAAGGAGGATTGCTAATTAAGATATCTACTTTATGGTTGCTTTCAATAAATGGTTGTAACATATCTCCAACCTTGAAAGTAACATTTGCTTCTAAGTTTTTTGCATTTTCTTTTGCCACAGCAATTGCATGTTCACTAATATCACTTGCTTGCATGTGGATATTTTTTTCTTCAAGAGCTACAGCGATTGCAATTGCTCCACTTCCACAGCCAACATCGATAGCCTCCACTTCTTGTCCAGCAAAGAATTCATCATAACTTGCTAGTACATTTGCAACCAATTCTTCAGTTTCTGGACGTGGAATAAGTACATCCTCATTTACTAAAAACTTGAATCCATAAAAATAAGAATATCCTAGAATATGATCTAATGGTTCATGTGCAAGTAGACGGTCTACTTTTTTATAATATGCATCCACAAGAGCATCATCCATTTCTTGATCGAATTCCGCATATAAATTATGCGATTCTAAATTCGCAAGTTCTAATAATAAGAATAATGGTGCTTGTTCACCAACACCTGCATCAATGCAAAGTTGTTGTGCTCTGCGTAAGGCTTCACGATACAACATTATGCGTTACCAGCAAGTTTATCCTGTTGATCTTGTTCAAGTAAGGCAACGATAATATCATCCAATTTCCCTTCCATGATACGATCCAATTGTTGAAGTGTTAAACCAATACGGTGATCAGTTACACGGTTTTGTGGATAGTTATATGTACGGATTTTCTCACTACGGTCTCCCGTACCAAGTTTACTTTTTCTTTCTGCATGACGTTCTTCTTCTTCACGACGTTTCATTTCGCTATATACTTTTGAACGAATTTGCGTTAATGCAGTTTCACGGTTCGCATGTTGACTACGACCATCTTGACATTTTACTGTAATTCCTGTTGGAATGTGGGTAATACGAACTGCGGAATCCGTTTTATTGACGTGTTGTCCTCCGGCTCCACTTGCTCGCATTGTATCGATTTCCAAATCATTTGGATTAATATCAATTTCATCTTCTTCGATTTCTGGGTCAACTAGTACTGTTGCAGTTGATGTATGTACACGCCCTTGTGTTTCAGTCTTTGGTACACGTTGTACCCTGTGACTTCCACTTTCAAACTTTAAGTGTCCATATACTTCCGCACCTTTCACCATAAAAGCGATACGGGTAAATCCACCTGCTTCACTTTCTTGCGCTTCAAGTACTTCCATTTTCCAACCTTTGCTTTCTGCATATTTTGAATACATGCGGTATAAATCACCAGCAAAGATATTTCCTTCATCTCCTCCAGCAGCTCCACGAATTTCCATAATTGCATTATTTTGATCTGCAGGATCTTTTGGAATCAATAAAATTTCTAGACGATCAAGTAATTCTTGTTTACGTGGTTGTAATTCATCTAATTCCATTTTTGCCATTTCTTTAACTTCAGGATCATGTTCTTCCATTAAAGCAGTCGCATCTTCAATTCCTTGTACGACTTTTTTATATTCTTGGTAAGTCTCTACAGCTTGTGTCATCGCAGCTTGTTCTTTTCCAAGTTTAGCCATACGACGATTATCAGCAAGCACTTCAGGACTCATCATCAATTCACTAAGTTCATTGTAGCGATCGATCATTCCATCTAAACGTTCTGTCATTGCACTCATATTGTTTTTCTCCTATATCATTTTATATTATAGCATATTGCTATCAAGACTAGAAAAAAAGCAAAGTTTCCTTTGCTTTTCTATTTAACTCCGTATTTCTTGTTAAATTTCTCGATACGTCCTTGCGCAGCAGCGAAACGTTGTCTTCCTGTGTAGAATGGGTGACAGTGTGAACAAGTATCTACTTTTAATTCTTTAGCAGTAGATCCCACAGCATATTCCGTTCCACATGTTGAACATTTAACAGTGATTTTGTGGTATTCTGGGTGAATTCCTTTTTTCATATCTTCTCTCCTTCCGCCTTAAGTTCTATGCGAACTCAAAGTAAGTTGCTATATTATATTACCACATTTTTGCTAGAATGCAATACTTAATTGTCTGAATCAATCGTTACTTTTTCAATCTTTGCACCTAAACTTTTTAGCTTACCTACAATATTTTCGTAACCACGTTCAATGTGATAAATTTCATCGATTTCAGTTGTTCCTGATGCAATTAAACCAGCAATAATTAAACTTGCTCCACAACGTAAGTCTGTTGCAGTAACACTTGTTCCTGATAATTTTGTTGGTCCGTTAATAAATGAGCTTGGTGTACGCACATCAATGTCTGCACCCATCTTATTCAACTCATGACAGTGTTTGAAACGTTCTGTATAAATCGTTTCAGTAACAACACTTTGTCCATCACATTGTGTTAAAAGGGTTGTCAGTGGTTGTTGCATATCTGTTGCAAACCCTGGATATGGTGCAGTCTTAATATCAACAGGTTTAAGTACTTCATTACGTCCTTTGACTAAAATTGAATCCACGTTAACTTCCATGTTTACACCGATATCATCCAACTTAGAAATAAGTCCTTCTAAGTGTTGGGGAATTACGTTTTCAATTGTAATGTCATTTCCTGCAGTTGCAGCTAATGTTAAGTATGTAGCTGCTTCAATGCGGTCTGGAATAATTTCATGGAAACATCCATGTAGTGTGTCAACTCCTGTAATTGTAATCACATTGGTTCCCATTCCACGGATTTGTGCACCCATCTTATTTAATAAGGTTGCAATATCAATAATTTCTGGTTCTTTTGCGGCATTCTCAATCGTTGTTTTTCCTTTTGCGAATACTGCAGCACACATAATATTGATTGTTGCTCCTACACTTGAAACATCAAGGAAGATTTTATCTCCAATAAGTTCATCTGCTTCAATAATGTAGCTTCCACCTTCATAGTTTACTTTTGCCCCAAGCGTTTCAAATCCTTTTAAATGCAAATCGATAGGACGAGGACCTAAATAACATCCTCCTGGCATTTTAATTTCGACACGTTTATATTTTGCAAGTAAAACTCCCATGAAGTAATACGATGCACGTAATTTTGTCACCGTATCGCTATTCATTGGTTTATTTTCCATATTTGAAGGATCAATGATTAAATGATTTCCATTTTCTCCTTTAATAAGAACATTGACACCAAGTTCTTCTAATAATATTTTTAGTGATTTAACATCACTTATATTTGGAACACCTACAATTGTCACTGGTTCATCTGCTAAAATCGCTGCTGGAATCAGTGCAACCGTTGCATTTTTTGAGCCTGATATTTTTACATGACCAGTTAAGTTATGGCCACCTTCAATTCGAATAATTTCTTTCATTTATACATTCAACTCCTTAGTCGCCCTACCATTATAATTCATTTTATATAAATTGGGAAGCAATAAGAAAAAAACAACAAATCCGTAGATCTGTTGTTAGATTTTTATCCGATGCGAATGAATACAGGTCCTGAACCCATGTATGCACTAGCAATTACTGTACTTCCCATGTATCCACCGTGAACAGCTTGTCCATTTCCAATGTAAACAGCGATATGTGGTACTCCAGCTCCAGCGTTATCGTAGTAAATTAAGTCACCTGGTTGTGCTTCACTAGCTGATACAATCGTTCCTAAACTCATGTATTCTGCTGGCCAACCGTGGAAGTAAATCCCTACTGCTGCAAGTGCGTTTGATGCAAGTGCTGTACAGTCTTGTGCAACACCAAGTTGAGCAAGTGCAGCTGATGCAATTGCGCTTCCCCCAGCATATGAAGGTGCACTTTGTGCAATTTCAGAAGCACGGTTGTAATCACCGCTTGCAATTGCTGCTTGACGTTCTTCTTCTAATTCAGCTTCACGTCTAGCTTCTGCAGCTTCTTCATCTTCAGTTACTGTTGCAACTAATTTTGATTCTGTTTTATTTCCGTGTGTATCTACAGCAGTATATGTAAATGTGTAATCTCCATCGATGTAAAGATCTTCATCATTTGCATCAATTGATCCAGTTACTGTGTAGTTTACTGTTTCATCATAGTTGTCATACACTCTAGCAACATATTCCTTAGGATCAAAGTTGTCTGTATCTAATACATCAACATGTGTTGTCGTAAGTGCAATTGTTGGTGCTTGTGTATCAACCATATCTACATCAAATGTGTACGTACGTGCTACATTTGCATTTTTTAAATCTGTATCTTTATCTGAAGCAACTTCAATACCTTGTAAATCTGTTGCATATACTTCTTTAGGTTCAACTTTTACTTCAATTTGTGTTTCTTTTAACTCTCTTGCTTGTGGCTTGTTGATATCAACAATAAAGTTACCAATTTCGTAAGTTGATTTTGTTGGTTCAACTGTAATTGGTTTTACACCATATACAGTTTCGTTTTCATCAGCAACGATATCTTTTACCATATCTAAGATTGCTGAATCATCACCGTAGTTTACGCTAACTACTTTGTTGTTGTAAGCAGTTGCTTCTGTTGGTTTTGCTAATACTTCTGCATTTACTTTCACACGACTGAATCCTGTTACAGTAAATGTTAATGCGAATACAACTGCTGCTGTAGCTGTTGTTCCTACAAAGTGTTTGAAGTTAAAGTGTACATGTTCTTGAAATAACGATTTTACTTTCGCAATTTCTGTACCACTTAAGCGATTGAACTTTGTTGCCATGTTTTTAGCAAATGCAACAAATGTTGGAATCCCTTCTTCTTTTATATATGTGATCCCAAGTTTTAAATTCTCAAGACCCTTGTTTTCTAATTCTTTAATCTTAATAAGTGTTTTCTGTAAATCCATTGAGTCACCTCTCGTTTTCGTCTTTGTAATAATAACATAAGGCAACCTAAAAATAAGCGTATCCCAAAGTTTCACAAATTTATCTAAAAGCCCATGAATAAAGGGTTTTTGACACATTCAAAGAAAAAATATTAGTTATATAACATAAAGTAATTAGGAAATAAACACGATTTCCGGGCATTTTTAGTGAAATTCGTATGATTTCCTGTTTCGTATATATAAATTAGGTAGTATATGATATAGCATCTTGTCTTATTTTATATAAATCCACAAAAAAATGGTGAGTATTTCACCATTTGCTTATCTTTCTTTTTGTACAAGGGCATCACGTATTTGTTCGAGTAATACCACTTCATCACTTTTTGTAACTACTGCTTCTTCTTTCTTTTGGAAACGTCCGATAATACGAATCACTACAAAGATACAGAATGCAATGATTAAAAAGTTAATAACATTTTGAATAAATGCTCCATAATTTAATAATACGGGTTCTCCTCCACGTTCACCGATTTTAAGTGATGCAGCTGCAAGTTCACTTGAATCTGTTAACAATGCAATGAATGGCATGATCAAATCATTAACGATGGAATTGATAATGGTACTAAAAGCACCCCCAATAACAACCCCAACAGCCATATCAATCATATTTCCACGCATCGCAAACGCTTTAAAATCTTTTAGAAAATTTCTCATATACAATTCTCTCCTATCTATACTTTATATAACACATTATAACCAAATCAGTATATGAATTCAAAAGAAGTAACCGTCCGGTTACTTCTCAGCTTATTTTTCAATAATATCTTTACGATAAATGTTATGTTCTCTACCAGGTCCTACAGAAATCATAGACGCTGGTGTTTTTGTGTATGCTTCAATCTTTTCAATGTATGCACGACAGTTTGCTGGAAGTTCTTCCCATGTAGGACATTTACTAATATCTTCATCCCATCCTGGCAAGATTTCGTAAACTGGTTTTGCTTTTGCAACATCTTCGACACTTGCAGGAATGTAATCAATGACTTCACCATCAATTTCATAACCAATACATACAGGAATTTCTTTTAATCCACTCAAGATATCAATTTTGGTGATTACCAAATCGGTAAGTCCATTAATTGTACATGCATGTTTTACAACAACCAAGTCTAACCAACCACAACGTCTAGGTCTTCCTGTAGTTGCTCCAAATTCTTGTCCGTTCTCACGAATGTAGTCACCTTTTTCATCAAGTAGTTCAGTAACAAATGGTCCTTCACCAACTCTTGTTGAGTATGCTTTTACAACCCCAACAATACGATCAAGTTTTTTTGGTGATACTCCAACACCTTCACAAACACCTGCGCTTGTTGGTGATGAACTTGTTACATATGGATACGTTCCATAGTTTATATCTAACATAGCTGCTTGTGCACCTTCAAACAATACAAACTTATCATCTTCAAGTGCTTTGTTTACAACTACCATTGCATTTATCATACGAGGAAGTAATTTTTCACGGACCATTTCAAATTGTGAAATCATTTCATCTAAATCAAATGGTTCTTTGTGAAACATTTCGGTAATCTCTAGATTTTTCATTTCTAGAGTGAATGCTAACTTTTTCTTAAACGATTCGAAATCTTTTAAATCTCCTACACGTAATCCTATACGTGTAAACTTATCAGCGTATGTAGGTCCAATTCCACGTTTGGTTGTTCCTACCTTATTATCTTTTTTATATTCTTCTTGATACTTATCAAGTGCAATATGATACGGCATGATCAAGTGTGCTCGTTCACTGATGTAAATGTGGTCGCTACTAATTCCACCTTTTTCTAATAACTCAACTTCTTCTAGAAAAACAAAAGGATCAACAACAACTCCTGGACCAATAATACATTCTGCATTTTCATGTAATACTCCAGAAGGTAATAAGTGAAGAATATGTTTCTTTCCTTCAACTACTACGGTATGTCCCGCATTATTTCCACCTTGGAAACGTACCACTAAGTCAACTTGACTTCCAAGTACATCTACGATTTTTCCTTTACCTTCGTCACCCCACTGGGTCCCAACAACAACATAGCCTGCCATTCATTTACCTGTATACATTACTATGTATACTTTTCCTTTCTCGATCGTACATGGGTATTATAATACAAAACTTTACAATAATGTATAACAATACTAAAAAATTTCCATGTAAGCGATATCAGTTTTTCACGTGCGAAAGTACCTATATTATCCGCACATTTTAACCAATTCCTATCCTTATATATAATAGTGTCTACTTTTTATACATAAATACAAAAAGGGATACGAGATCCCTTTTCATATATTATTTACTTTCTACAGTCTCAACTGCTGGTTCATTTTCAAGTTTTACTAAGTTTCTTTCATATGTTTTAAAGAACGGATAGTAAATAATAGCATCCAGTATAATTAGGAAGATGACTAACACTGCAGCTTTCCAATCCATCGTTGATAAGAATGCTCCAAATACGTTTGGCATATTCCAACTTAACATCGCAAATGTTTTCTCAATAAAACCATTACTTATCAAAATAAATGAGATAATTGCATTTACAGTTGATGTAAGTAAAAACGGAATAAAGAAGATTGGATTTAGCATTAATGGAACACCAAAGATAATTGGTTCAGAAATTCCAAAGAATGCTGGTAGAATACCAATACCACCTACAGTACGTAGTTGTTTCGATTTTGAACGAACTAGTAAAATTGCTAGTGCTAATACAGATCCACATCCTCCAATAATAACAAAGTATACCCAGAATGATGTTGTGAATGTTGCAGGTAATGCTTGTCCTGCCATTTGTGCAGCTGCATTGATCGAAAGATTTCCATCACGAATAGGACCAAGGATTCCTGCAAGTGCAGCATCATGAATTCCAAAGAACCAAAATAAGTGAACCGCTAATGTAATTAAAATCGTAAACGGTAAACTATCTGCAGCACTTAATGTTGGTGAAATTACTTTGTAAATGAATTGCGGTAATGTTGTATCATAGGCATTAAATCCAGCAAAGATGGCAACATATACTCCAATGACAACAATACTTGGCACTAGTGAAGCAAACGTTTCTGATAGTGAAGCTGGTACACTATCTGGCAGTTTAATGCGTCCCCAGTTTCGTGAGCGCATAAACTGATATGCTTCTACTGCAAATATCGCAATAAAGATCGCTGGTAATAATCCTTTTCCATCCAAGTAACTAATTTCTACAGTTTTTCCTGCCCAACCCAATTCAAGCGGTGTCATCATCAATAGTAGAAATCCAAATACCGATAACAAAATTGGTTGAAATGGCACAAGTTTATAGTGACGACATAAGAAATATGTTATCCCAATACAAATATATAAGGACATTGCACCAAGCGTTAGTGCATTGACCCAACCAAATAGAAAACTATTGCTATCAGCAAATGCTTTCCATGCTAGTAAAAATCCATTCGTTGTTGTTTCTGTAACAGGAGCTGCATTTAATACAGCGACAATTCCCCCTGCAAGTGTAATTGGTAAAAGTGAGATAAATGCATCACGGATTGCTTTTAAGTGTCTTTGACTACTTAAGCGATTGGCAATTGGCATCAACTTACGTTCAATTACTTGATTTAATTTTTCAAACATTTAATTAACCCCCTATTATTTTTTTTGCATCTTCTAGTACACCTTTTCCATCAAGCACTCCATATTTCATTGGATTGATTCCTTCCACAGGAATATCCACTTGTTTTTGAATATCTGGAATTAAGTAACGGATTTGTGGTCCTACTAAAATTAGATCTACACCTTCAAGATAATCTAAGTATTCTGCTTCCCCTTGTGCAATTACTTCGAATTCTCCATTGCTTGCATCTCTCATTTTCTTTGCCAACATATTTGTCGACATCCCGGCATTACAAACAAGCATGATTTTTTTCATTTTATAGCTCCTTTCTTTTTATATTTTTTGCATTACATGCAATTGTATCTTTAAACCAATAATATGATGCTTTTGGCTTACGTTTTAGTTGATCATCAAAATCGATAGCAACTAATCCATAACGTTTTTTAACACCATTCATCCATGAATATAAATCAAATGGCGACCATGCATAATACCCTCTCACATCCACGCCTTGGTCTTGTGCATTCATAATTGCATTAATATGATCATGCATAAATGAAATACGATAGTCATCTTGCACCATATCGACAGATACATCTTCATGTACCCCAACCCCATTTTCTGTCACAAATAATGGACGCTTGTATTTCTCATAAGCTTTAATAAGTCCATCTTGTAATCCTTTGGGATAGATTTCTGTATCCCACTGCGTATATTCACTATTTGGATCTTTAACTTGTTCAAAGAAATCTTTGATTAGTATTTTGAACTCTCCTTTTTTTCCAGAGTGATTGAAACGCAATTGTGTTTCACCTTCTGTGTATGGTTTTACTAATGCTCTTGCATAGTAGTTCAACCCAATAAAATCAACCGTATTCTCTTTTATGATTTTTAAGTCTTCACTTTTTATAAAACTCACATCATAGTTCAAAGATAATCTTGTGATTAGATCAATTGGAAATTCACCAAATGCGGCTGTATCAAGTACCCAGTTATTTGAATAATTATCTGCATTACGAACCGCAATCTGTGTTTCTATTGTATCATCCACACCATCAACAGGCGTATACGAATGAACAATCCCAATACTTCCTGGATAGCCACCTTCTTTGAAAACCTTAACTCCTAATGCACTTGCATACATAACATTGTATGCAGCAATCATTGTCTTTTGAATGTCTTTGCATCCTGGTGGATAGTTACCAATAAAATACCCATTTACGACAAACCACTTTGGTTCATTGAATGTACTCCAATACGTTACACGATCACCAAATGCATCAAAACAGACACGCGCAAAATGTGCAAATGCAGTAGCCACTTCTTTATTTAACCAGCCACCTTCATCTTCCCAGTACTGTGGTAAGTCCCAGTGATACAATGTCACAAAAGGTTCAATATTGTATTTATGGCAGGTATCAATTAAACGGTTATAGAAATCAATTCCTTTTGGATTGATTTCTCCTTCTTTGTTTTTGATGATTCTTGGCCATGCTAGTGAAAATCGATAACTGGTTTGTCCACCTTCTGCCATCATTGCAATATCTTGTTCATATTGATGATAGTGATCACTTGCAACATCTCCATCTTCTAGTTGGTTATCATGCAAATACACATCCCATAGTGATGGAACACGACCATCTTCATCCCATGCACCCTCACATTGGTATGATGCACTTGCACCTCCCCATAAAAACTTTTTATCCATGTTGATCACCAAACCTTTCATACATTCGAATCATCTCTTGAATTAGATCAACGGCTACTTGCGAAGATGCCACATGATCTTCTGCATGCATCATCAACAAATCAATTTCCATGTTTTCGACTGTCGAACGTTGTAATAGTTTTGCATGTTCTTTTTGTGCAAGAACGATTTCATTTCTTGCTTCTTCTATCTTAGTATTGGCAATTCCTAAATCATCATTTCTAGCACTTGCAATTGCTTCATAAGCACTACTTCTTGCATTTCCACTATGTAAGATGATTTGAAATGCTTCCATTTCATATTTTGACATCGATTCCTCCTTGTTAGTTTCATTATAGAAAGATGTAGAAATAAAGAAAAATACCTTTTTGCCATTGCGTAATGGAAAAAAGATATTTATTTCATAATTGATAAAAACTCATCGAATGTTTTCGCTTCAGTAATAGCTTGAATAGCTTGTTCATCTTCCATTACAGTTAACAATACTTCATACATATCTGTAATATTAGCTGCTCCATTCGCAAGTGAAAACAAGAATACTAATTGCACTTCTTGTTCACCCCATATAATTGGTTTCTTTAAACTTGCTACTGCCATCGCACTTTTTAAGGCAATTTTTTCAACGGGATGCGGAATCGCGAAATTCATACCAAATGAAGTTGGTGCAATTTGTTCCCGCTTCATAATCGAGTGAATATAGTTTTCATCTACATATTCTAGTTCTACAAGACGATCACAAATCATTTGAATCAATGCATCCTTGTTATCAATATCTAACTGTGGAAAAAATAAGTTCTCATGAAATAGTGATGCAAATGCATGCACATTTTCTTGTGATGCTTGTTGTCCCATCTTCAACAATTGATGAATATCATCAATTTCTTTTTCAGTAATAAAACTTGAACACATATAGAAAGGAACATCCTTTCTTTGATTTAGTGGAATTGTACTAACAATAAGATCGACGCCTTCTTCAGGTAATGCATCAATTGCCAATGAGGAATGGAAACGTACTTCTATATCTTGAGAAATCTCATTGTGTATACGTTGTGCAATGTATCGCGAAGAAGTATTTCCATTTGGATTTACAAGTAAAATTACACCTTTCGTTTTACTCATTTTTTCAACTTCACACATCAAATGTAAACTAATATATCCAATTTCATCTTCAGACAATTTGCATTGCAATTCATTTTGTATTTCCAGGGAAATAAAGACACTCATATCATAGATTAATGGAAAGTTCTTACGAATATCATCAATCAATGGATTTTGCAGGTACTTATTATTTTCCGTACGTTGATTTAATGCAATAAGATGAATTAATAAGTTATGCTTAAAGTCTGTATCATGTTGTACATCCACTTGATAAAATTCATTTACTCTTTGCAGCATGGTATCGATAAATTGACGTAACTGTTTTTCTTCATCATAATGCTCATTTTGTAAGCTGATCTTAGAGACGAAAATTGATCGTAAGTAATTCATTTCACTTTCTGGTAAATCCTCTTGAATATATTGTTGTACAAAACAAATAAATTGTTCGCAAAGAATCGCATCGCTTTCATGCAAACGCGCTTTCACAAACGATTTTAAATAATTCTTACTTTTTACCCGGTCAATCATAATTCCTAAATGCAAGATAAGAGATACCAATGCCATATCACTAATCTCAATTTGATTTTCTTTGAAAAATTGCATGGTATTCTGTTTTACATCTACAATATTGCAATATTTAAAATACGAGGTATAGTTACTAAAATTGAAATCATATTCCTGAATTTCACTTATTAGAAAATACGTCGTAACTTCTCGTTTCTTACTTTCATCTCCTGCTAAATACAGTTGATTTTTCTCACGCACTATTTTAATTCCATCAAAACGATGTGCAATTTGCTTATTGATTTGTTGGATATCTTTTTCCAATGTTGATTCACTAATATAAAACTGGTCAGCAACATCATAATAATCATCTTGCTTGTGAGAGATAATGTGTTTCAAAATTAGAATTTGTCGCTTCGCAGGTATACTTTGTGCCTGTTCAAGTAGAGAGTTACCTTTTTGTACATCTGAAAGAATATATCCTTTTCCACGAACAGATTCGATGATTGGTTGACCTAATATATCTTTGAGCGCTTGAATTTCATTACGGATAGTTTTCTCACTTACTTTAAGCGCTTTGGATAATTGGCTTGCACTCAAAAACTCGTCAGCATTCATTAGTGTTCTAATTATCTTTTCTTGCCTACGTGTGATCTGCATTTGTATCCTCCACTTCTATTATGTATTAGCGCTCTGTAAAATAATGTCTACTTTGTATATAGGATAATACCTTGCCCAAAATCGGTCCAACTATGATAATAGCTACAAATGGTCCAATAGATATACTTCCCCCTAATAATACACCGAAAACCAATAATAAGAAATCTGCACAGCTACGAATTTTAGCAATGGAAAATCCGAAGTACGAATGAATGATAAACAAACATCCATCATATGTTGATCGCCCAATGTTTGCACTTGCATATATAGCTGCTCCAATCGCCAGTAATGCAAGTCCACCTATCATCATTATTACACGTATTACAATAGATGAAATAGGAATAGATAATCCCAATACAAAATCCGTCATGAAACCGACCAATAATGGCGAGAGAATTGTCCCTGGTCCAATTTGACTGCGATCAAATAATAGCAATGGAATTGCCATGATAAGTGCTACAACTACATTACTTTCTCCTAAGGATAATCCAGTGACTTTGCACACTCCCTCCCAGAGGATAGCTAATGGATCTGCTCCTAGTCCTGAAGCTACTGCAATTCCAATCCCTGCTCCCATAATCATGGATCCTACAACGACAAAAAGAATGCGTTGCATATATTCTTTGTTTATATATCGATTCATTTATTCTATAACTTATTAATTCCTTTCACTTTGACTTAATCAAATTGTATCAATTCAAAATGAAGAAATAACTTTTCTTTTTGCCGTTACAAAATGGTAAAAAAAGATGTCAACCATATCCGAGTTAACATCTTCAATCTATATTTACTTTTATCGAATGCGCAATCCTTTTGGATATTTATTTTTGATTTGTTTACCATCGCTTTTTCCAAACCCGACAGCATATCCTTCATACATCAATGCCACATACCCTTTTTCACAAGGTATCATCAATACATTCCCTTGCAGGAATGAGGATAACTGTTCTTCTGTTACGGTTATCTTATGTTGAAACTTATTTTGTAATGTTGCTGCCATATAGAAGTGTTGGTGTGGTTCTAGACGTCCTTTTATTATTTCACCAACTTCAATCCCTTGCCGTAATACATGTATATTAGCCAAGTCAATAAATGGTGATTTCTTAATATACACATGATTATTTCTTTGGTAACAGTAGAAATCGATATCTCCAATTTGATCTAGCAAGAACGCTTCAACTTCTTTTGGTAATGGTATGGTTTTGCACAATTGCAGTTTCTTTGTTTCTTGTGTTCCCTTTTTTCTTAATTTTGCAATAAAGTGACCTTCTCCATCATCCATTGGAAAGATACGTCTTACATAAGCACCTTTCACTCGAGGTGTATCATATCCTTCGCGACCAAATGATGCTTCTATTGCAAGTAATTCCATATCTGGATGTGCTTCTAAAAAGGCATCCACAACATACTCATTTTCTTCTTTGGCATATGTACATGTAGAGTATACAAGTACACCATTTTCTTTAACACATAAATAAGCATCTTCAAGAATATCTTTTTGTCGCTTTGCACAGGCAAGTACATTCGCTTCACTCCACTCTTGTGATGCAATATCATGTTTTTTCATCATACCTTCACCACTGCAAGGAGCATCGACAATTACTTTATCAAATATTCCCATGAATTCTGCAGCTAGTTGCTTAGTTGAAGCATTGGTTATAATACATTCACCAACACCCATTCGCTCAAGATTGGACATCAGTATTGTTGCTCGTTTTCCTACATACTCATTGGAAACTAAACATCCCGTATGTTGAAGTTTCGATGCAATTTGTGTACTTTTTCCTCCAGGAGCTGCACACATATCAAGGACCCAATCTCCTTTTTGTATATCTGCAATTTGCACAACAGACATTGCTGAAGGCTCTTGCATATAGAAGCAGCCCATTTTATGCAATGGGTGTTTTCCACTAATATCTTCTAACGTAGAATATCCATCTTCATTAAACTTTGATGGTTCTAATTGAAATGTTTGTTCCAGCAAATCTTTACTATCTTTAAGCGTATTATTTCGTATTCCTTTATATAAGGGCTTTTCAAGAGAAGCTATGTAAGCTTCATATTCGTCGCCTAAATAGGTTTGCATTCGATCTAAAAAAGTCTTATTCATAACGGAAATAATATATCAAAAACGAAAAAACAGTGCAATATTTTTTACACTAACTCTACTCATTACACTATGTTTTCTTATTAACACAAAAAAAATCCTACTCAAGTTTAAATAAGTAGGATTAGTTAATTGTAATGTAATGTTTAAAGGAATGATAATTATAGACTGTCAATTGCTAACAACAGATTCACAAGAGATGCTGAAACTTCTTCGATGATTTTATCATCAAGTAATTCTTTGTTGTCTTGTTTTGTATGTGTATAGAAAACACCTTCATTATTAAAGTCTTCCACTATAACAGCTAAGGTAGGAATCCCTTGCATCGCAAATGGCATATGATCTCCTGCATACCAAGGTTCTCCAATACATAATTGTTTTTCTTTTGAAACAACATCCGTAATCATTTTAGACTGACTATCGATATTAAACAGTGATATCTCACTTTTGCGTTTTTTAAAACAAGGAGTATCTATATTTAAAACGTAGGCTACTTTCTTGTCTTTCAATTGTCCTAGATGAGCTAATTCACCACCTGCATGATACACTTCTTCACTATTGTAAGGGACAAACTGGATGGTGTGAGAAGTTAAAATCCCATCTAACAACTCTAACATTCTTAATAGCACAAGTGTACCACTTCCATTATCAATTGCTCCATCTGTATCATCTTTAGAATCCATGTGTGCACATACAATAATTAGATCCTCTTTATTTCCTTTTTTAGTTGCAACTAGTTGAGAAGATGTTGCAGGTAATCGTTGTGAGTTGATTGCAATTTCGACAGATTCATTTAAGTGAGATAAAAATAAAGATACCTTTGATTCTTCAATATAGGCAGAAGGAATCTCAAAATTTCCATCTTCAAATAACGGGAATGGATGCAATCCACAGTTTGATGCCTGTCCAGTAAACGCAAGAATTGCTTTTGGTTTTCTTGATTCAAAGATATCATTTATTTCTTTGTGTTCATCAGGATAATAAAACGGATAATCTTTTGCGGAAATTGGATTCTTTGCTAAGTCACCATAGACTAATACAATACAATCCTTCATATCGCAATTTCTCAATTCTTCAATTGTAGATACACTACATAGTTTTCCAGTTGTATGTACTTCTTTTGAAAATGGGCTGGCAAGGATTTCTAGCTTCTTTCCATCTAGATTCACATAAGAATACTCTTTCTTCCATATCATACACTCAAAAGGAAAACTCTCTACAAAGTCACTGTTTTTTTCCATTTGTTGTTTTATGTAGTGAACAACCTCATTATTTGCTTCACTACCACATGCTCTTTCCTTAATAATCGCTTCAATATGTTTTGTTAGTTGTGTCATAGACATACCTCCTGATACAACTATATCAATAGATTACAGGGTGGTGAGCAAGTGTAGGGTTTTTAATTTATCAACTGCTTCTTCTAGTGAAGGAATCGAGTTAAAAAGTGAGTTTAGTTCTATTAACCAACGATCTCCTGCAGAAAAAGCTTCTTCCTTAGATAGATTTAATGAAGCATCATTTGTATCTAATGCATGAAGACATTGATAGATTGCATGCATACTAAAACCAACTTGACGAAGTAGATAAATAATTCTACAACGTTTCAATGCATCTTCATCAAAGTAGCGTTGCTGTGGATCATTTAGAAGGGTTGTTTGAACTAGATCATTTCTCTCCCAATTACGAACGGTTTCTTTAGTTGTATCTAATATTGACGCAATTTCTTTACGTGTATAATAATGCGTTTTTTCTTCTATTGTTTGATCGTTCATCCAATCTTGAAGAAGCTGATTTGCATGTTGTGCTTTCTGCAATTCTTCTAAAATAATAGAACGATAGACTGATAGTTTTTCATCAAGTAGTTCAACTTTCTGTGCTCCACTTGTATAAATAATGTCAATTCCAGATTTACGAATTCTTGAATTGGAGTAAGGAAACTCAAATATCTTTCGACAAATGAATAACTGCCAAAAATGGATTTCATCAAATTGACGATATCCATTTTTTAATCTTTTTGCCTTGCTGATGAAGTGTTGTCCCTCATACAAGCGAACTGTATTTGCATGAATCTGAAATTGCTTTGCTAGTTCATTTGTCTTATACGTTTTCATAAGTACAGTTATTATATCATGTAAATTTTTAGCAACATATTCTACTCCTATTTTTACACCATCTATGTAAACTCAATAGTGATTGCACGAATACTATATATCTTCTCGATATATCTCTTGTTTAAGATTTACTACATATGATAATAGTTTATAATTGGAAGATTCATTCAGCAAAGGACCTTTGCAAATTAACGGATTCATTAGATATCGTTTCTTAAGGGGTTTACCAAAACGATTATTGCTAAAATATGAATAACTTCTTTGAAACATCTTATCTATGAACTGATTATTTTCATAAATAAATAACCTTGTCGTTTCATTATCAAACAAATGTTTATGTTCGTATACAACATCCCATATTTCTTCAACATATTCACCAATAAGACGCAACACATACGCTGATACAAACGAATATTGTTGAAAATATTTTTTCTTTAGTACTTTTTTGAGATATTTCTCTCGCACAAATCCATTATGATGTCGACTCATAGGACAGTATGCAATAACTTTTTCATGCGTATTGGAGTGCTTTAGTTTTTTTACTTCATAGCCAATGCGATATGGAATATGATACTCGACTCCATTTACATAATACGAACTTGGATAACATGTTTTTATATTTGTATCCAAATCTATTTTCAAAGCAGGATTTCGACGCAAGAAATTCTCCCACAAGAACTCATGAGATTCACTAAATATACAAATTTTGTTTAATTGGTTTTGAGTCTTCATAACTTCAGTATAACAACAACCATACAAAATACCTATACGTGTCATATAAAAAGATCTACATTTTTTTGCAGATCTTATTTACCTAAATTTGTTCAAAACTACTCTATCGTATGTTTTTACTTTTATTTTTTAATAACAACTAGCGCATCATCATGGAATGGATGTATTGCAAGAATCGTTTTTCCTTCTTTGATTTCATAAGCGGTGTTTGCAACAAATCGGTTCTCTAAATCAATGGTTTGCAGTGTGTATGAACTACAATCTAAATCTAAACGCACCTTTGTATTACAAGGAATATAGACAAGATATATGCCATTATCTGCTTTAGCTACACGAATATCATTTGTGTCATTTAGCAAAAGATCTTGTCGTGCTTCTAGACTTTGTATATTTAAATTTTCTAGTAGTGCCTTAAGATATCCGTAGTCCCAAGCACCTGGAAATGCCATCGCTTCTTCCCACGATTTTGGATCATCAAATCCTTCACCAAGAAATTTAGCGAAACTCTTGTTCACTTTATGCCAACTATAAATACCACCAGCACCATATGTTATACCTGCACATGCACCAGATAGTACACTTACATATGCGGCGCGACGCACATCATAACGCGTCCATCGTCCATACATTTGACGAGAATATCCCATTTCTTCATAACATGGTTCAGAGTTAATTAAGGGTTTGTCAGGATATGTTTGTTGCATAGATTCACTTAATGAATATGGCATGGATAAATCCTGTGCATTATGACCACTTTGATAAAATAGGAAATCTAAATATGCATTTAGATTTTCTGGAATATATGTATAACGTCCTTTGATATGTGTTGTATATAAACACTTTGGAGCAAGTTTTTTCAATGTAGCTGCTGCTTTTACATAATACGATATCGTCTGATCGGTTTCAAAATCTGTATCTCCACTAATGACATACATTGGCTGAAACTCTGAGAATGTTTCATCAACCTTCGTGATGTATCCATCCAAACAATCAAAAGGTAAAATATGGTCCTTCATAAAATTTGATGCCCATGTACCTGGTACATAATTACACCACAATACAACAAGTGCAAGTTCAAATCCTTGTGCTTTTGCCTTTTTACACATTTCTTTTGCATGCTCAAAATATGCATCATTGATTTGATATGGATCTTTATCAACAAATGGTTCATATACTAAATCCGTTGCAGATGCATCCCATTGTGGAAGGATGTTTATTTGGATGGTATTGAATCCTTGCACCTTTCGTTTATACAAATAATAATCCCATTCATCATCTGTAATATTTGTAAATGCTGACCAGCATGTATCTGCTAAATAGAAGAAAGGTTTTTCATCTTTCAACAGTGTTTTTTTATTCTCTGAAATTGTTAACATAAATTCCTCCTATGTATGTAATAAGACCGCTATTGCATGGTTCCATCGATCCATGTATTGCTTCCATAATGATATTTCCATTTTCGTTTCATATATTTTGTAAGTTTGCTTAGAAAAGATCGTTTCTTTATGATATATCCCCATTTTTATTCCTGCCATATACGCAACACCAATAGCTGATAGTTCTTCTTGGCTCGATACATAGACAGTGGCACGTGCCATATCACTTAAAAATTGCATGAGATATGGATTTTTACTTGGCCCACCATCCGTTTTTACTTCTAATGAATGCAACCCACTATCTTTAGCCATCGCGTGGAGAACATCACTTATTTGAAAAGCGATACTTTCTACAGTCGCTTTAATTAATTCATTTCTTTTTGTGGTACGACTCATCCCATAAAATAATGCACGAACATCTTCTTTCCAATATGGTGCAGATAGTCCAGAAAAAGCGGGCACGAGAATCGTTTCATCATCTGGATTACTTCTTGCTATTGCTTCTATTGTATCATCTGGTTCATCTACAAGTTGTAAATCCTTTTGAAGCCAAGTAATTACTGCACCAGCATAATTAACATTTCCTTCAAAAACATATTCAAGTTTTCCATCAATTTTCCATGCGAGTGATGTCGTTAGACCGTTCGTGCTTTTTTTGTAACTATCTCCAATATTCATCATAATTGATGAACCCGTACCTAGTGTTGTTTTCACTTGTCCTTGCGCATGACAACCTTGTCCATAAAGTGATGCGTGCGAGTCCCCCATAACTGCACATATTGGAATCGGATTTTCTAGCAATCCGGCGAAATCTGTATACCCAAAGCATGCATTACTATCACAAACTTCAGGCAATGCTTGCTTAGGAATTTCAAACAAATTACATAAGTAATTCGACCAAGTTCCTGTATGAATATCAAACAACTGTGTTCTTGATGCATTCGATGCATCCGTTTTATATACTTGTTGGTTGGTTAGTTTGTAAATCAACCAAGTGTCCATTGTACCAAAATAGTATGGTGCTTGTGGTTGCACATATTCAATTAACCAACGCATCTTACTTGCTGGAAAATACGGTGATAATACAAGACCTGTTATATCAAAGATATCGTCTTTATACGGTTCATATCGTTTGGCAATTTCACTTGCTCTTGAACATTGCCATACCACAGCATTTGCTAATGTATGACCATCTGCATCCCACATAACTGTTGTTTCTCTTTGATTACTAATCCCAACTGCTTGAATTGTACTTGCATCAATTTTGCTTTGTGCAATCACATCAGAAACTACGCTTACAACATTATCAAAGATTTCATTTGGATCATGCGAAATATATCCATTTGCATCAATCAACTGTTGATGTGCTTTATCAACACGTTTTACAATATTTCCTTTGTCATCAAAGAGTATAGCTTTTGTTCCTTGCGTACTTTGATCAATGCTTAGAATGTAACTCATAATGCATTTTGGACTGCTTTAACAATCCCATCTTCATCCAATCCGTAGTATGCAAACATTTCTTTATTTGTTCCTGAAATCAAATGTTCATCTGGTAAACATAATTGTATCATTCGTTTTGGTTGGTGCATAGATAATGCTTGAGCAACAAAACTACCAAGTCCTCCTTGAGGTGCATGTTCTTCAATACTGACCACAAGTTTTGCCTGTTTTGTTTGCTCGAATAACGTTTCTTGATCAAATGGTTTTAAACAATACATGTCAATGAGTCCAGTGGAAATACCTAATGCTTCCAATTGCTTTGCTGCTTTTTTGGCATATGGTACCATTTCTCCACATGCGATCAATACAACATCTGTCCCTTGTTGAATTACGTTTGCTTTATCTAATTGAAAATCAATGGCTTCATCATATACATCTTCCGTTGCTGAGCGACTTACACGAATATATGCTGGTTTATCATCTTCTAGTAATGCTTGCATAAGTTTTGTCGTTTGAAAGCGATCACTTGGACAATATACACGCATTCCAGTAAGTGCACACATCGCTGCAAAATCTTGGCATGAATGATGTGTCATCCCTAGTGCACCATAGCTGACTCCTCCACTAATACCAATAAGTGTGACATTTGTATTTGAATATGCAACATCAACTTTTACTTGCTCATAACTACGTGTACTAATAAAACTTGCTGGGGATGCTGCAAATACTTTTTTATTACAACTTGCTAGCCCTGCTGAAATACCAACAAGATTTTGTTCGGCAATACCGACTTCTACGAATTGTTTTGGATACGTTGAGGCAAAGGTTGCTAGTGATGCAGACCCTCGTGAATCAGAACACACCACGACAATATCCTTGTCATTTTTTGCTTTATCCACTAATACATCACATATAGCTTGTCGATTTGTTATTGTACTCATGCTAGAACCTCCTCAATTTCACGAATGGCTTGTTTGTACTGGTCTTCATTCATCACACCATGATGCCAACTTTTTTGATTTTCCATGTAAGAGACACCTTTACCTTTTACTGTATGAGCGATCACCACTGTTGGTTTTTCTTTCATTTGCATCGCTTGTGTATATGCACCTACCAATTGCATACAATCATTTCCATCCGCTACTTCAATTACATGCCACCCAAAATCAGCAAACTTTTTTGCTAGTGAAGCAGTGGACATCACTTCATCTGTAGTTCCACTAATCTGTAATCCATTTACATCGATCGTGGCACATAAATTATCTAAATGATATTGACTTGCAGCCATCATTGCTTCATAGTTAGAACCTTCTGCCATTTCACCATCTCCAAGTACAACATATGTACGATACTCTTGATTATTCATTTTTGCAGCTAATGCCATACCAACACCAATAGATAAGCCATGACCTAGTGATCCTGAGTTAATTTCTACACCATGCACTTCGGTATTGGGATGTCCAATAAACTTTGAATTATACTTTGAAAATGTTTGGATTGCTTCTTGTTTGTTATAAAATCCACGTTCTCCTAATACTGCAAATAATGCATCTGCACAATGTCCTTTACTTAATAAGAAACGATCACGATTTGGATCTTCAAAATTCTTTGGATCAATATTCATAATTTCAAAATACAGTACAGTTAAAATGTCTACAACACTTAAGTCCCCTCCAACATGTCCTGCTTTTGATGCATACATCATTTCAATAATATCTTTTCGTAATTCGTAACTTTTTCTCTTTAATTCATTCATTTTATTCACCTCGTATATATGCCTTTACTTCTTCATCATTCTCATCATATAGATCAACACTAATCCCGATATATTTACATGCTTCATATAGTATTGGCACAATATCTTTATGAATTCCTACACAATGGTGAATGTATGGCCCTTCCACGATTTTTGCTTCTAATCGCTTCCAATTTTCTACTTCTGCCCACACATAGGTTCCTTTTGTATATGGCCCTTCTACTCCTTTTGCTTTTCCTAGCAGTAAAGAGTATTCACTATTGTCACCATCAAAACGGCAAAGTGTCATATCGGATTGTTTCGCTTGTGCTTCAACAGCTCCAGGATAAGAGAATGCTAGTGGATAACCAATCGTTGGTTTACATGCAGCGCATGAAATAGGCCAAGGTCCACAGTGTTGCAACAGAACAGCATTATCATTATCTGGATGACGAACTGTCCAATCAGCAAAGAAACTTCTTGCTTCATCCATGCCTGCTGCTTCAACCAATATTGATGTAATTGCTCCATGAATATCAGTTTCACAAACAACTGGTAATCCCTCTTCATTTAACAAACTATTTGCTGCACATGGCATGATTCCAATTTCATCTTGTAATGCATTCCAACATTGAATTGCGATTGCACGACATCCATACGCTTTTGCTAGATTGCGCATTGCAACTTTCAAAGCTGCTACATTTTCCAATTGTTCATCTGTAATAGCAATATTGAAATTCTCTTTACAATATGCAATGGTTTTTTCTACTTCTGTTTCTTCTTGTTTTACCAAGTTCATTTCTTTTGTTAGTTCTGGTAAAGGGATTGGTGCAAGTTGTACATTAAATTTTTCTAATAATTCTCCTTCATTACACATCGTTGACCAGAAATCAAATGGACGTGGTCCTATTTGTAAGATGCGCATATCTTTAGATGCTTTTACAACATTGCATACCGCAATAAAATTCTTAATTCCTCTTTCAAATTCAGGATCATCTAAATCGCAATTACACAAGTATGTAAATGGTACTTGAAAGCGACGTAATACTTTACCTGTAGCAAATAATCCACATAGACTATCACGAAGACGAATTCCTTCTTCATTTGGTCTTTCATCTCTAGGCCCCCATAATAAAACGGGAACGTCTAGTGCTTTAGCAAGTCGAGCAACTTCATATTCGGTTCCAAAATTTCCATGTGGCACAAACAAACCATCAATCTTTTCTTGTTTGAAATATGCTTCGATTTCTATTCGATCACGATCATCATGCAACAATCCATCACTACTAAACTCTTTAATATCGACAAATTCAATTTGTAGTTCTTCTAATTTCTTTCTTGTTAAATCTGCATATTGTTCTGCTGCTGGAGCTGAAAATATACTTCTTCTTGTAGGTGCAAAACCAAGTTTAATTTTCTTCATACGTGTGTTCTTCCTTCTTCTTTAATACCAAGCACCAGTCATTTGTATCTGGTTTGGTTGGTATGCTAAATGTATGATTCTCTATTTCTACATTTTCTTTCATTTCATATTCACCACTTCTTGGGTTAAACCATTCCAAGATATATGCTCCATTACTAAGCCCTTCTAGATTTCCACTTTTTCGTGTAGCTTCACTGTAGTATAGAACATAATGTGTGTGTTCTTTATTCATACTTACGGCAGGCAATTTTTTCCCAAATGGATTTTTGATGATTTCGCTTTCTTGTTTATATGGTGAAAGTAACCAAAATTGTTGTTGCTCATAAAATTTCTTCATGTAGCCCATTTGATATCCCCCAATGCCATCGATTGCTTCATACCATGTAATGTCATAGCGATTAAATAGCGACATCGTATTGGGTTGATTTTTTTCATATACACAATCCCAAATTCCTTGTGCTCCATATGTATATCCACAGCCGCCTGCTTGAATACTTAGATAAGCAACACGTCGCATCATATCTGCACTACATAGTCTTGAGCCGTTTTCTTCAAGCGTCGAACAAAATTCATAAAAGCATTCACCTTCGATAAATGGCTTATCCCTATGTTTACTTAGAAACTCATGATAGTCATCAATACTTACTACATAGTCCCCATGTCCTGCTTGATTAAGTGTAAAATCAAGCCATTCCTCATCCTGATAATAGGAAGCAAAAGGACGTTTATTTGTATAATGTGCAGTTAGTGGATGATAATATCCATCATACTTTTGTATTTCTTTAGCGACATATCGCCAATTTTCAATATAGAAAGGTTGTCTATGTTTATCATATCCACCAACTTCACCAGCAAGTGTCCATATCATTGGTAAAGAACCATAACGAGCAATGATATAGCGCGCTAAGTGTTTATATGTATCCACATTGTTTTCAATTGACATAAACCATGCCAAACCTAATGCATTTACAATTCCATGATCTGCTAAGTAGTACATTCTACGATCCAATTCTTCTTGATAGAATTGCACATTGGGAACATCTTTTTCTTGCCAATAGTTTTTTTCAAAACCCATCAATGCATCACTTCGCAAGTTGGTTTGGTACACATTGTATCCTTGCTTTACTCGACGATTTACCATGCCTTTAAACATACTATCCATTTTGGGATGATTGGATGAATCCCAAGATTCTTTATAGGCAAATTCCCAATGCGTATCACCTAACCAGAAAAATGGAGTTCCATCTGCATATGTAAAATAGGTTTTCGTATTACTGACTTTCACAAACCCATGTTTGTAAATTGATAGATTTCCTTCATACGGAACACAGATCACTTCACCTGTGTATTGATGCAATCCACTATCTTCACTTGCTTGTAGTTGATATGTCCAAATTCCTACCATTGTAGGTGCAAAGGCAATTTTATACGTATTTGCACCATCCCAATAGGCTTCACGAACAATGGTTTCTTGATTAGGTCCTGTGAAAGTTGCTTGAATGATACAATCCAAAAATGGATTCGCATACTCCTTTTTGCTTTCAAAAGACAAAATGGTTGTTCGATATCTTTCTACTTTTTGCATATTGGTAATCCTCTTTCTATTGCTAGATTTACCGCAAAGTTAATAAGTGCTTCTTGATCTTCTTTACAGATAAATCCTTTTGATACTTGTTCTTTTGTATGTTCTTTGCATAGAGCAGCATACTGTTTAGCATCTTGATATAACACTTCAAGCATGCTGGCAGGAAATGGCTGTTCATATCCAAATAATGGATTCGTTGTTGCTGTTGCATCTAAGAAACTTTTTCCCTTTTCAATTGTGCTAGCAATACCATATTGTCCAGTTGGGTAATCTAGTAAACATGTACGTAATCCACCAATACTATTTCCAAAAGCATCTTTTCGATTATTTCCTTGTTCATCCATTGCAATGCGCGTACAACTTGTTGGTCCAACGCCTTCACGAACCCAACGGAATAAATTCTTAAATCCTGCAGCAAATGCAAATTGTGATGGGTAGTTGTTGCCATATGCATGTTTTGCATCATACTTTGGTAACATATCAATTCGTTTTAAATCTTCATCTTGTTTGTAGTAATCCACATAACTAAACATCGTGTCATGACTAGCACCAGCAATTTCATATTCACGATATAAGAAGTTTGGATGATCACTGTCCTGACGCTTTGTACGAAACGCATCAAACCAGCCATTTTCACTTTCTGTTTGAATAGATATAAAAGGTTGTTTTACCTTTTCCACACGTTTGAGTCGATAATCATATGCATATAATGATTCATATTGATTCACAGGAACAATCATTGAGCGTACTCCACCACCTGCAAGATATCCATCAAATACTTGCGAATCTTTTGCGACTTCTTTGCGATATGCAAAACTGTTTACATATCGAAATACATAACATGCAGATTGTGACCAGCCAGTTAAGTACACATATGTATGTGGATACGTAGCAATAGGATTTTGTACATCATTGCTTCTAAGCATCCAAGCAAGATCACTCAGCATATCCCAAAACAAACCAGATTCATAGTCAATATTTACATCTGGAAGTAACCCACTTGCAAGTAGTTGTTCATTTGTAAATGGCAGCTCAACATCTTTTCGTGGATTTGGCCACTGTAGACTTTCATATCGTTTTTTATCAAATGCAACCATCTTGGCAATGGTATTTGGTTTACTTGTGATTCCAACATAGATATCTCCATCACGCATGAATTTCTCATGCGCTAAAATCCACATTCGATCAATTTCCATAAATGAGGTTGGATTGATAATTTCAACTACAATATTACCGCTTGCTTTCGTTACTTCTTTTGGTGCTCGAACGATGATACGATTTCGGTATGCTACATTTTCATATGCAACACGAACTTCACCTGTATTCCCTACGCTTTCATATACATTGGCTTGACCATCGATATAATATTCTTTTTCTACATACCCATATGCATCAAGATCTAGATATCGACTTGCACTTGCAAAAGGATAACTATCATCGGTGATGGGAATTTCTTTGATTTGTTTAATCATGTATTAACTCCTTTTTACTTAATTTTCACTTATACTCTTACATTTTGCTTAATTTACTTTATAATTGAATTACAACTAGGAGGATTCAAATGAAAGTAACAGCGAAACAAATTGCCGAGAAGATGGGGATATCTGCAGCTGCTGTCTCAATGGCACTTAATAATAAACCCGGCGTTAGTGTAGAGATGCGACATCAAATTATCGATGTAGCTACAGAAATGGGATATGATTTTACGCGAATCAATCAAAAGAACTTTCGCTCTAACACGATCGCATTTATCTTCTTTCATAAGAACTTTGTATTTGATACACCCTTTTTTACTGAACTTGCAACAAGTGTTGAACAAGTCATCAAGGAAAACGGGTATCAGCTTTTTGCTCTTCATATACACGATCTCGATGATATTCATGAAAAAATCAAATCCATTCAATCCTACAATTTTGAAGGTATCCTTCTGTTAGGAACAACAATGTCACGTGATGACTTTGAACCATTTCAGAAACTTGAGATTCCTTTAGTGTTACTTGATTCTTACTTTCCAAATGTGAATGCAGATTGTGTAACCATCAATAACGTAGATAGTGCGGAAACCGCAACTGACTACTTAATTAAGAAGCGACATGAACAACCTGGATATTTACATTCCACACAGAATATCGTTAACTTTAGTGAGCGTACTCTCGGCTTCTTTAATGCTGTTCGCAAGAATTCTATGCCAACATCAAAATCGATTATTCATCATCTATCTCCATCTCTTGATGGAGCGTATGCAGACATGTTAGAAATTTTGAATCATAACGAACCCATTGCCACATGCTATTTTGCAGATAATGATGAAATTGCGATTGGTGCAATGCGTGCTCTAAAGGAAAAAGGATATCGAGTACCAGAAGATGTATCTATCATCGGTTTTGATAACATTCCTTATGCAACGTATGTGGATCCACCACTTACCACAATTCATGTCCCAAAATCATACATGGGTGTTGTTGCAGCGAAACGTCTATTAAGTTCTATTCGTGACCATGACAACATGCATGTAAAAATTGAAATCAATACGGAGCTTATACTTCGTAACTCGATATAAATAAAGGTTCAAGTAACATCTTGAACCTTTTGTTTATAGGTAGCTATATTACTTCTTTTTTAAAAAAGCAAAACCTTTTCCATTACTATTGTCATTGAAACCAATGATAAGTCCCATAACCAGTGAGACAATAAATGCCACCGCACATGCAATACATGCATTAATGAAGTTTTGAGCTGGTCCTCCAGCATATTGAAGAATGACAAGAACATTTGCAGCACCTAATGTATAAACTGCTACACCAAGGATCCCTCCAACAAGTCCTCCAATAAAACCACCAACGATTTCTACTAACATTGCTTTTTTGTTTCTTAGAAGAATACCAAATAATGAAGGCTCAGAAATACCCCCAACAAGTAATGTAATCGCATTAGCTCCTGCAATTTGTTTCTCTTCGCCTTTGCTTCGAATAAAATACGCAACAACCATACCCATCAAAGCACATAATGAAATGTTTGAACCAGCTAGAACAATTGGATCATAACCTAAAGTTGCAATATTAATGAAAGCAATTTGAATAACTGCGATATGCATACCTGTAGCAACCATGAACATCCAAAATGCACCAATAAATGCAATAGCAAGTGGTCCTGCTACATCATAAAGAGTATTTATAAATACTGTGATTCCTTCACTAATCCAGTTTCCAATAGGTGCTAGTCCACAGTACATAAGTGGAATCATAATAACTAGTACACAAAATGGTACACCAATGACTTTAATTGCATTTGGCATAATCTTATTAAAGAAACTCCACACGTACTTCAATGCCCATACGGATAATAGAATTGGAATTACCGTTTGTGCATAACTATTCAATTCCATTGGAATAAATCCATAAATTTTAAAAGACTCACCAGCTGCTACAATATTCATAAAGTTTGGATCTAGTAATAGTACCCCAAGCAATAATGCAATCGGTATACTTGTATTTAGTTTTTTTGCAGCTCCCCATGCCACGAAAACTGGCATAAAATAGAATCCGGCTTCTCCTACAAAATGTATCGTTTGCATAAATTGCGATTCATTTGCCATTACATTCATTAAGTCAGGTCCTAAGATTGCATAGAACATCTTAAAGAACCCAGCTCCCATCATAATTGGAATCGTTTGTACAATAGACCCTGAAACATAATCCAATATTTTTGATGGAACTGCCTTCAAACTAAATGGTTCCTTATCTAAGTTTTCATCAATTGCTTCTCCAGCACTGATTCCCGCTATTTTACAAAATTCAGGATATACATCAGATACATGTTGTCCAATAATTACTTGAAATTGTTCTCCTGAGAATTGAGCCCCAACGACTCCTTTAATACTTTTTACTGCCTCTACATCAACTCTAGAGCGATCTTTTACACTTAATCGCAATCTTGACATACAGTGAACTGCACTTGATACGTTATCTTTTCCACCAACAGCATCAAGAATTTGATTACTAAGTTCTGTATATTTTGCCATAATCTTTTCCTCTCTCTTATACTCTCTTTCGTTATATATGCTAACAGAATGCATTTGGCGCCTCTCATCCTGTAGTAGCTAAAATAAAAACCTGACACACAAAGACAAAACAAAAACAGTTCTGTCTATGTACATCAGGTAAAGCCCTCTTAAGGTTACAATCCTTCTTTTGCACAAAGTCGATTGATATGCATGATTAAATATAGAAGTTCCTCTTTACTTGGTTCTATATGTAGTTCATCCATAATATAGTTTTTAATTTTCCCAACAGTCCCTGCTAATTCAGGATACTGTTGAAACACTTGTTCATACATTGCAACATTTGCAGAACTTGCCTTATCTAAGTTCTTTGAACGTTTCAACAAGTATTTTAAGTGTGTCACAAAGCGCGAATAACTAAAGTCGCTTCGATCTACAATCAGATTCATTTCACTTTCGATGATATTTGTAACATCTTCAACAAAATATTCAATTTCATCCTTTTCTGTTGTGGTTTTCTTTGATTGCATCGCATTAATAAAATGTAATGCAATTCCACCTGCTTCACTTTCTGGCAATTTTACAGACATTGTTTTTTCAATGTGTTTAATTGCCCATCTTCCTAGTAAGATTTCTTTATCATATAAATGTTGAATCTCATTTACCATAGGGTTACTTATCACAAGCCCCTTTTTAGCATTTTCAACTGCAAAATGTATATGATCACACAACGTGAAGAAGAAACTCTTATTAAAATCAACTTGTAGATATGCTCTACCTTTCCTAACAATTTCCGTCGTAACGTCCATAATCTCAGCAGGCAATTCATCAAGTAAAGCGATATAGTGTGAATCTAAGTTGTAATATGTTTGATCAATCTTATCTAATGGAACTTCATATGGAGCTTTTTGAAAGCCGATTCCTTTTCCAAACGCAATAACTTCATGATTGTTGTCATCAACGCAGACAGCGACATTGTTATTGATATTTCGAATCACTTTCATGCTTTCTACTCCTACACCTTTTCCATTCTTTTCATGACCACACCCTTATAATAATGAATAATGAAAGCGTTGTCAACTTAATTTAAGTTAATTTTACTTAATTTCGATATTAAATTATGCAATATTTAAGTAATTAAGTTGAACATGCTTAATCTACGATAAATATACTAGAAAATGCATGTGATTCATTCCAAATTACATTTGATGATGATTATATATATCCATTGATTCTGTATTTATTGAGCAATCAAGTATTACTCAATAGGCAATTCTTCAGCAGGTCTATCTTTTTTAGACTCATGCAAACATTGCTTTTTTATCACTACTACATACTTGTTTGTATAATTATATTTTTTCTTTTCTAAACTTTACTAATGTATAAATATCATTAAGAACAGAGTCATTCTCAACTTCAAAAACAACAGATAAATACTGCATCGATTTTCCATTAGGTTTTGTGTTTTTGATCAGTGATTTTGTGTCTTCACTAAGAGGCAATTGTATTAAATCATCTCTAGTTTTTTCAGCAAAGAAAAATGAAACTTTGAATAACCCTTCCCATATAGATAGCCAAAAGATAGGTTTCACTTTATTTGTTCCTCGTTTTGTTATCCATTTGTATTCACCTTTAGAAAGCCAAGCTTTACCATCATTATAAAATCGCCAATCCATAAGAAATACACTTTGCTCTTTCAAATCGTCAGTAAACTTTTTATATGCATTGTTTGCTTCACCTAAACCATCAGCAATTATTTCATCTGTTGGTTCTATATTCGGATCACGCAATAATTGTTGGATTCCTTTTTCCATACATTCTCCCTTCATGACTCAACACCTTGTTACATCTATTATAGCACCAACTAGTGGTTTAACGTATTATCATAAAACCTCTTTGGTGCGTAATAATTATTTCAAAAGTTTTTATAGCATTTCTGTCTATTTATAAATCCTAGAATCCCTTTTTTACTTTTCCGTTAAAGTAAAATTGTTCCTTATTTCGCTTAATATATTCCATAATAGATTTATCTAAGTCTGATATTTTATAAAAGCGCGTATCCAACTCATCGAAATCAAGATTTAAATCATCCATTTGTTTTATTCGTTCAGTTCTATTCATTGATGGCGAAGTCTGAAAGAGGTTTGTAGCTTCTTCTAAAACTTCATATGCTTCTTTGTGCTGAATAACTTTTAACCCTTCTAGTGCATCTTTCCATACAATCCCTGTTGAATTGAAAAAAAATTGAGAATGCCCACCATTATTCACTTCACTTATATACCACTCTATAGCTAATATATATCGTTGGGGTAAACTAAATGGCTGTAGATCTTTATTATATTTTTCTTCACCTTCATAAATGACAACACTCCACCACAACGGTTCAATAATTCCATACGGATACCCGTTTTCTATTTCTTCTTCTCCTACTTTCATTAGTACTGCTCTTTTTTTAATCTTCTTTTTAAAAAAAATCATATACATACCTTTCCTTTCTTTTTTCATTTATTACATAATCCTCTAATAAATGCTACTTCAAAATCGAATTCACCCATTTCCGAAATAATACTCCTCGTTTTGACTTAACCCTATATCCGACTGATATTATAACATCTAGGTTGTACACCTTTACAGGCTTATCAGAATTTGCAATATCGGTTTTTCCGATATTGCTTATTTCATCCAATTCACCTTCTTTAAATATATTAACAATATGCTCAGAAATAGTTGATTGGCTATTTTCAAATAAAGTAGAAATCTCTCTCTGCGTCAACCATACCGTTTCTTCGCCCAAGTCTAAATTAACATTTATTTCAAAGTCATTATCTTTAAAAACAACAATTTCTTTTTTATTCATCTCAACACATCCTTTTCTCTAATTATATGATTACAAACTTATAATAACAATTGAATACTTATTCGCTTTCCCCTTTATTGTACACTACCCTAAAATAATTAATTTTCCTTCTCATATTTAAAAAAATACAGTTTAGCCTCTTATCACTAAACTGTATTTAAAGTTAAATATTTTCTTTTATCTTCCACGCATATGAGGGAATAATAGCACCTCACGAATTGTTGTTTGTCCTGTAAGTAACATAACAAAGCGGTCAATTCCAAGTCCAATACCACCAGTTGGAGGCATTCCATATTCTAATGCTTCCACGTAGTCTGTATCCATTTCATTTGCTTCATCGTTACCCAATTCTTTTTCTTTTAATTGGTTTTCGAAACGTTCTCTTTGATCGATCGGATCATTTAATTCAGAGAATGCATTTGCATATTCTGCACCATCAATGAATAATTCAAAACGGTCCGCAAAACGTGGATCTTCTTCATTTTTCTTTGCTAATGGTGAGATTTCTACTGGGTGACCATATACAAATGTTGGTTGCACAATTTTGTCTTCACAGTATTTTTCGAAGAATAAGTTAATGATGTGTCCTACACCTGTGTGGTGTTTTTCTACTTCAATATCGTGTTCTTTTGCATAAGCAACTGCTTGATCATATGTTACATCTTCAAAGAAGTTGATTCCTGTTTCTGCTTTAATTGCATCAACCATGTGTAATCTAGCAAATGGTGCTTTTAATGAAATCGTTTTTCCATTCCATTCAATATCTGTTGTTCCACATACTTCATTGGCAACGGTTTCCATTAATCCTTCAGCTAAATCCATCATTCCATACATGTCTGAGTATGCAACATATGCTTCTACTGTTGTGAATTCAGGGTTATGGTTTTTATCCATTCCTTCATTACGGAATAAACGACCAATTTCGTATACACCTTCAAGACCACCAACAATCAAACGTTTTAGTGGTAACTCAGTAGCAATACGTAAGTAGAAAGGCATATCTAGTGTATTATGGTGTGTCACGAATGGACGTGCACTTGCTCCACCTAGAATTGGTTGTAATACTGGTGTTTCTACTTCAATTAATCCTTGGTTATCTAAATAGTGTTGGATAGAACGAATGATACGTGGACGCATAATTGCAATACGTTTTGCTTCTTCATTCGTAATTAAGTCTACATAACGACGACGGTATCTTTCTTCTACATCACTTAATCCATGGAATTTTTCTGGTAATGGACGTAGTGCTTTCGTTAAATGTGTATAGGTTTCTGCTTTAATTGAAAGTTCTCCATGATTTGTTTTCATCACGGTTCCTTCAATTCCAACGATATCTCCTAAGTCACTTTTCTTAAATACTTCATATGCGTCATCACCAACAGCATCTTTACGTACGTAAATTTGAATTTGTCCATCCAAATCTTGAATGTGCATAAATCCCGCTTTTCCTTGACGACGTTTTGTCATAATACGACCAGCAACTTTTACTTTAATGTTTAATTCTGCAAGTTCTTCTTTATCTTTATCCGCATATAAGTTTTTAATATCTCCACTTTTTGCGGTACGATCATATCTTGTCCCAAATGGGTTAATTCCCATTTCTTCAAGTTCTTTCATTTTCTCGCGTCTTACAATCTCTTGATCTGTTAATTGTTGTACATCTGCCATAATTTTATCTCCTTTTTGCATTAAAAAAACTCTCTTCCACATAGGGACGAGAGTTATCATCGTGGTACCACCCTAATTTATGCATGTATTACTACATACACCTTAGTAACTAGTTCATAGTTATTCGTAACGTGAATGAGACGTATCACTCCAAGTCCTTTGTTCGGTTTACACCTATGATCCCAATTCCACCAATAAGGGACTCTCTTTGCATGGTTTGCAAACGTACTCTACTTTTCATCGTGATTAATATCATCCCTATTTTAACAAAAGCATGAACTTTGTCAAATAAAAAAGGAAATTTCACGCGATATAAGTGATATCAAGTTTATTCAACACCGTTTCCATTAAAAAAGCTCCACTTTTTTTCGTGGAACTTATCTAGGTTTTGTATCTTCGTATTCTTGTAAGATGAGTTCATACTCATGAAGAATATCTTCAAACTCTGCAAAGGTTTCAACTTTTGATAATCGATCTTTTGTGACATGTGATTTTGGTAATCCTTTGATATACCAAGTTGCATGTCCACGCATTTCTTTCATCCCAACACGTTCACCTTTTAATTCGCAAAGGTTTCTTGCATGTTGAAATGCTAATGCAAATTTCTCTTGATACGAAACATCTTCTAGTATTTCACCCGTTTTCAAATAGTGATTGCACTGACGAATTAACCAAGGATTTCCAAGAACCCCTCGACCAATCGCAACTGCATCGCATCCGGTTTCTTCCATCATTGCTTTAAAGTCAGCAACGCTTTTTACATCACCATTTCCCATTACAGGAATAGAGACTGCATCTTTGACTTGCTTAATAATGGACCAATCGGCTTTACCTTCATACATTTGTGCACGAGTACGACCATGAATACAAATTGCGCTGGCTCCTGCTTTTTCCATAAGTTTTGCGAATTCGACAGCATTGATACTATGTGCATCCCAACCTGCTCGAAATTTAACTGTAACTGGTTTTTTCACTGCAGCAACAATTGCTTTGACAAGTTTGTATGCATGTTCAGGATCTTTCATTAAGGCACTACCAGCAAATGATTTTACTACCTTATTTACTGGACATCCCATATTGATATCAATTACATCACAAGCTGTATCTTGATCCATCACTTTAGCTGCGTGAACCATTGTGTCAATATCATGACCAAACAATTGCAACGCCATCGGATGTTCATTTTCATGGACATCTAACATTCCCATCGTTTTCTCATTTTTATAGAAAATCGCTTTATCACTGATTAGTTCAGACACAATAAAACCAGCTCCAAATTCTTTATAAAGTGAACGGAACGCAGCATTACTAATACCTGCCATTGGGGCAATGACTATTTCATTTTCAATTGGTAAATCTCTAATGTACCACATGCGCCTTATCTTTCAATATGTCTTGAAGTTCTGCTTCGCTGATCTGGTATTCTTTTTTGCAGTATTGACAAGTTGCTTGTGCTCCATGATCTTCATCAATCATGTTTTGAATTTCACTAGCATCCATTAGAGAAATCGCATTGATGATTTTTTCTTTACTACAGTTACATACAAAAGCAACATCTGTTGTTTCTAGTATTTTTATATCATCAAACATACTATGAAGAATATCTTCAAGTGCCACATTGTCACGTATTAAATTTGACATATTATCTAACTTACGTAGTGCTTCTTCACTTTTGCGAATGTCATCTTCAGTTGCATCTGGCATCATTTGTAGTAACAGTCCACCACTTGCAATAATCGTATTGTCTGTATCCACAAGTACTCCTACTGATACAGCAGATGGTGTTTGTTCACTCAAAGCAAAATAATATGCGAAATCTTCACCAATTTCTCCAGACTGTAATGCAACACGTCCACTGAAATCTTCTTTTCCCATACCGATATCTTTTTTCACTTCTAGATATCCTTCTTTACCAACTGCGATACCAACCGCAAGTTTATTTGCTAATGGATGGTCTTCGTTATATTGCAACATGATATGTGGATCACCGACAAAACCACGGACATTTCCTCCATAGTAGGCATCTGCCATCACGGTTCCAATGGGTCCACCACCATTGATTGTAATTGTAATCTTTTCTTGATCATTTTTTAAGTTTGCTCCCATCATGGATGCAACACTTAATGTGCGTCCAAGTGCTGCACTAGCAGTTGGCCACAAGTCTTGTTGTTTTTGTGCATAGTTCACAAGTCCTGTGGTATTTACGACATATATACGTACACGACCTTCACAGGCTAAGGCTTTTATTAATTGATCTTTCATTTTTATCACCTTTCGTATTATAACACAAAAAGCACCTACCAATGGCAGTGCTTTGTGTTGAATGCATTTTATCATACTTTATAACAATGTCAATCATGTTGACTATTGCTGTATGTCATATTTATTTTTATTATTTATTCCATCTACTTTACTCATGAATCAAAATATTTAATTATTCACATTTTATCCTAAATTTTCACCATTTGATTCGATAACCTTTTTGTACCAATGAAATGATTTTTTTGGATAACGAGATAAGTCACCTGTACCATCATCATTTTTATTTACATAAATTAATCCATATCGTTTTGCCATTTCACCTGTTGATGCACTAACTAAGTCTACACATCCCCATGTCGTATATCCCATTAGATCAACACCATCTTCAACTGCTTTAGCCATCTCACAAATATGTTTTCGCAGATAATCAATTCGATAATCATCTTGAATGCTTCCATCTTTTTCTTGCAAATCATAAGCTCCCATACCATTTTCCACAATCATTACTGGAATATGATAGCGATCATATACATCATTTAGATTGATACGTAAACCGATTGGATCAATCATAGCATTCCAATCTGTTTTTTCTAGATACGGATTATTGACACCATGACCTCCAATCATTGAATGACCGTTTTTCTCTACATTTGGATCAGCACTACAGCAAAGCGTCAAATAATAACTAAATGCGTAATAATCAACAACTCCCTGTTTCAGCGTTTCTAAGTCTTCATCTTCAATAACTAATTTAATATTATGATCTTTCATGTATTTTTTTGCATAATATGGATACTCACCAAAAACTTGAACATCTCCACAAAATTTTGAGTGCATATTTTCCTCTTGTTTTGCGATTAAAACATCCTCTGGTTTTGGTGTATATGGATATCGCGGCATATATGAAATCATACAGCCGATTTTAAATTCTGGATTGATCTCATGTCCAATTTGCACAGCCTTTGCACTTGCAACAAATTGATGGTGTAGTGCTTGGTAACGATCTGCTTCATTATCTGGTTGGCTATTAAAATCACATTCACCTACATCTATACCTAAAGCTAAAAAACTTCCAATGCTTAGCGTAGCAGTATTTATCTCATTAAAAGTTAACCAGTACTTTACTTTATTTTTATATCGTTTAAAAATCGTACTACAATATTTAGTATATAGATCGATCATTTTTCTACTTATCCAACCATTTAGTGTTTTGCAACAATAATAAGGAATATCATAATGTGAAATAGTTACCATTGGTTCTATTCCATACTTTAGTAATTCGTCAAACACAGCATCATAGAATTTTAAACCTTCTTCATTTGGAACTTCTTCAATTCCAGTTGGATATATTCGTGTCCAGTTTATTGACATTCTATAGGTTTTAAAACCGCATTTTGCAAAGAGTGCAATATCTTCTTTGTAATGATGATAGAAATCACTCGCTTCATGAGATGGATAGGTATATCCATCTTTTATGCCATCTGTAATTCTTCTTGATGCTGTATGAGACCCACTACTTATTACATCAGCACAAGCCAATCCTTTTCCATCCGAAAGATAGCCACCTTCAAATTGATTAGCCGCTGTTGCTCCACCCCACAAAAAATCTTTTTTAAATGTCATCTTTTACCTACACAATCTCTTTATCTTTGTAAAACAACAGTGTTAGAACAAATGTAATAATCATACCTACAACTGCACCGCCAACAATTCCTACTAAATTCATAACATCTGAAGAAGTGAATACAGCAAACCCAAACAGCCCGCTACTTCCAGCAAATGCATATGCTTTTACCTTCATTAATCCAGCAACTCCTGCTCCTATAAAACTACCGATCATACATGCATATAGTGGTTTTTTATACTTTAAGTTAATTCCATACATTGCTGGTTCTGTAACTCCAGCTACTAATGCAGTTACTGCACAAGAAGCAGCAGTTGAACGAAGTTCTATATTTTTTGACTTAAATGCAACAGCTGCACTAGCTGCACCCTGTGCTAAATTCGAAACTACTATCGCTCCTGTGACTACTGGCTCAAATCCAAGCGTTGCAAGTGATTGAACCATAAAAGGTGCAAATGCAGCATGCATTCCAGTCATTACAGCAAATGGGAACAATGCAGACAATATCGCAATTCCAAAGAATCCAGTCGTTTCATATAACCATACAATCGCTTCTGAGAAGTAAACTCCGATAATAGAACCAATTGGTGCTATCAAACATAGAGTAAGTGGAATCATAACCAATAATGTCAATAATGGTACAGATATTGAACGAATTGCATTTGGCGATATTTTCGTAAAGAACTTTTCAATATATGACATAACAAATACTGCCATAATTACTGGGAAAATTGTACTTCCATAGGAAGCAGAATGAATTGGTAAACCAAAAACCGATAATTCGACTCCCTCTGCAATACTAGAAACAAACGTTGGGTGAACTAACATAGCACCTACTAATAAACCAAGTCCCATATTCGCACCAAATTTTCTTGCAGTTGTAGCACCAACAAAAATTGGTAAATAATAGAATCCAGCATCACCTACAAATGACAATACGGTATGTGTGCCAGAACCAATCGGAGCTAACCCTGTTTGCTCCCCCAAAAGAACGATGATTTTTATCATCCCTGCACCAATTAACAAAGGCAATAACGGTGTTAAACAAGCAGAAATCGCTTCGAACACTTTTCCAATATTGAACTTCTCTTTTTTTCCTTCAATGTTTTCTGACACGGAAGCTTGTGCTTCTATACCTGCCTTGTCACAGATAAGTTTGTATGCATCAGCAACATCCTGGCCTATAATAATTTGCAGTTGTCCACTTTGCCATCTTGTTCCAATTACTTCTGGTAAAGCTTCAATTGCATCCGTGTCCACTTTACTTTGATCTTTCAAATTAAAACGAAGTCTTGTGACACAATGTGTAAAGAAACTTATGTTTTCTTTACCTCCTACACTCTCTAATACTTTATTTGCTAAATTTTCAAATTTCTCTTTATTAGCCATATTTTTCTCCTTCTTACTATCTATGCAAACAATATTCGCGCGATATATTGTATTTGCTAAAATAAAAACCCCAACACACAAAATATATATCAAACTTTTGTGTATTGAGGTAATGCCCTTATTGGTTACAATCCTCTCGGGTACATAAACGGTTTATATGTAACATTAAATATAATAATTCTTCATCATTTGGATTCCAGTTAAGTTCCTTTTTAAAGTAGTCTTTTATCAGAACCACACATGCGTATGTTTCTGGAAATTCTTCACGCATCGATTCAAACATTTTTAAATTCTCACTTGAAACTGGACGATTCTTTTCTTTTCTACGTAATAAGTATTCAAGATGTGTTGCAAAACGTGAGTAATTAAAGCTTTTTCGATTAATACGAATATCAATACTTCGCTCGACGATTAATGTAATATCATTTATCACTTCATCACTTTCGTAGTCTACATTTGAAACCTCATAGCGTTCCTCTGCATTAATTAAATTTAAAGCAATACTCGTAATTTCTGCAGAAGGTAAATGGATTTTCAATTGTTTTTCTATTAACTTAATTGCGTATTTGGAAACTTCAACTTCTTCTTCATACATATTCTCTATATCATAGAATAATGGTGACTTAATAAGAATATTCTTTTTACATCGTTCTATTGCAAAATTAATGTGATCTGCCAATGTGAACAAAATGTTTGGACTTAATTCACAATGTATGACATTTCTTGCATATTCGACTATTTTAATTGAAACTGAAATAACTTCCTCTGGTATTACATTTAATAAATCGAAATATTTTGAATCGACTCCATAATACGTACGATCTATCAGACTTAAATCATCTAAAATATATGGAATTTTTGGAAAACCAATCCCTCTACCAAACGCAATTAATTCACGCTCATTATCATCAATGCAAATAGCTACGTTGTTATTTATTTTTTTCAACACTTTCATACATATTTCTCCACTATTCGTCTATATTAAGCTTATCATCCACAACACTAAAACAAAAAAACTCTATGCGACACCAACAAAACAATATTTTGTTTGGTAATGCCTCAAAGAGTTACAATCCATATTTAGTATACTATCAAGAGTTTATTTTTTTGTCAATCCTAAACTAAATAAGATACGATAATTGGTGCTTGTACAATCTATTTTTCGTAAAAAAGAGATACCTTGCGATATCCCTTTGTTGGTTATTCTTCAGAATCTGGTAAGTCATCAGCTGTAGGAATACTTTCTTGTGCTTCTACAGGTTGTTCGATAACTTCTGGTTCTTTCATTTTTTCATCTTGTTCTTTGATTGTTTCTTCGTGTGCTTCAACATCTTGTTTTGGTGCATCTAATGTACCATATTCTACTAAGTTGTTGATTTGTTCACTTGTTAATGTTTCTTCTTCAATTAAAGAATTTGCAATTAAATCAAGTAAGTCACGGTTTTCAACTAAGATGCGTTTACATTCATCGTAACATTCATTAACAATCTTACGAACTTCTTGGTCAATTTCAAATGCGACTTCTCCAGAATATGCTGCTCCCTGGTTGTAATCTCTTCCTAAGAAGACATTTCCTTGAGGATCTGCATATTGAATAGGACCTAATGTTGACATACCAAATACACGAACCATTGCTTTGGCAATTTTTGTGATTTTCTCGATGTCATTTACTGCACCGGCACTGATTTCACCAAATACCAACTCTTCTGATACACGACCACCAAGTAATCCAGTGATTTGTGCCATGTATTCTTTTTTGCGGTGGAAGTATTTTTCTTCTCTTGGTGTCATCAAGTTGTAACCACCAGCATCCCCACGAGGAATGATCGTTACTTTTTGAACCATGTCAGCATCTTCTAATTTAATACCAATAACTGCATGTCCTGCTTCATGGTACGCCACAAGTTTTTTATCCGTATCACTATATTTCTTACTTTTCTTAGCAGGTCCCATCATAACACGGTCAACTGCTTCATCTAAGTCATCCATAGTAATTAATTTACGGTTTCCACGAACGGCAAGAATTGCACCTTCGTTTAATACGTTTTCTAAGTCCGCTCCTGAGAATCCTGGTGTACGTTTTGCAAGGTTTTCAAGTGTAACATCTGGTGCTAACTTTTTATTTCTAGCATGTACTTCAAGAATTTCCGTACGTCCTTTTTTATCTGGTAAACTTACAGTAATTTGACGGTCGAAACGTCCACTACGTAATAAGGCAGGGTCAAGAACATCTGGACGGTTGGTAGCCGCAATAATTACGATACCAATGTTTTCTTCCATTCCATCCATTTCTACAAGCAATTGGTTTAGGGTTTGTTCACGTTCATCGTTTCCTCCACCCATACCAGCTCCACGTTGACGTCCAACTGCATCGATTTCATCAATGAAGACAATACATGGTGCTGCTTGTTTTGCTTTCTTAAACATATCACGGACACGACTTGCCCCAGTACCAACAAACATTTCTACGAAATCTGAACCAGAAATCGAGAAGAATGGTACATCAGCTTCTCCTGCTACCGCTTTAGCAAGTAAGGTTTTCCCTGTACCTGGAGGACCTACCATTAACATTCCTTTTGGAATACGAGCTCCCATATCAGAGAAACGTTTTGGATTTTTAAGGTAATCAATAATTTCTTTAACTTCTTCTTTTTCCTCATCAGCTCCAGCAACATCTTTGAAACGTGTTTTGATGTTTCCTTGTACTTTCGCTCTTGATTTTGAGAATTCGAAGGCTTTGTTTTGTTGTCCACCACCCATACGTGAGAACATTACGAACACAAATCCTCCTAACAACAAGATTGGGAAGAAGTTAATAAATAGTGTAAGTAAGATGTTTTCATCATCTGGTTCATACACTTTAACTTTGTTTTTTCCTGAATCAAGTGTTTTTTGTAACCACTCAATATTTTCATCAGTTTTTGGTAATGTTGCACTAAATGCAACATCTTCATCTTTGTTGTTTTTATATTTACCTTCAACTTCAATTGTTACAGTTCCAATTCCCATACTAACATCTTGGAAATCCATCTTTTCAGCTTTCTTAGCAAATTCATTGTAAGTAAACTCTTTGGTTTCATTCAGATTGTTAAATGGTAATAGGAAGATTAACATTAATGCTAATAATAAATACGGTAAAAGCAACAACGGATTGCGCTTATTGTTTTTCATCTAGCCCTCCTATGACTCTTCATAAACTTCAGGTTTTAGAATCCCAACATATGGTAAGTTACGGTATTTTTGATTGTAATCCAATCCATATCCGATCACAAATTCATTTGGAATGGTAAACCCAACGTAATCTGCTTCTATATCTTCAGTACGTCGATCTGGTTTATCTAATAAAGAAACAACACGTACATCTTTAGCACCTTTATTTGCTAACATACGTTTTACTTCCGTTAATGTCTTTCCAGTATCCACGATATCTTCTACTAATAAAATGGATTTTCCAGCTGCACTGGTACCCATATCTTTATTAATTCGAATTGATCCCACAGATTGTGTTCCTTCATAACTTGAAACATCCATAAAATCAATTTCAACATCCATTTCGATGTTCTTCATTAATTCACTCATGAATGGAACAGAACCATTAAGCAATCCAACCAAAATTGGTAGTTCACCTCTATCTGTGTAATCCTTCGTAATTTGTTTTCCTAATTCAATACACTTTGCGTGTATCTCTTCTCTTGAGACTAAAACTCTATCTACATCCTTATGCATAATTTTAATATACTCCTTGACTATCAATACACATTATTTTATCACAAACATATTCAAATTGTTACTATAATGAAACACATCACAGCCAATTCCACTAACAAATATGACATCCCCATTCGCATTTTCAACAACTGGGCAAATTTCACGTTCTTTTTTAGGTATTTTGCGATCAATGAAGAACCTTGAGACTTTCTTTTTACCGTAGCGTAATTGAATAGAATCACCTGATTTAGGTGAACGAATCACAATTGGAAAATCTTGTTTATCAACATAAAATCCTTCAATGGTTTTTCCTTGCGTACATAATTGAAAATACGGTGTTATATCCTCTTGTACTTCATGGTATGTGTATGCATAAGTATCAGATGCTTTCTTTTGAAGTTTAAGTACTCCATATTCACATACAATTTCATAATTTCGTTTATAGTCATGACGCCAATTCCTTTGTTTTTTGTGTAAAGAAAGTAGTTGGTCAATATAACGTTTTGAGATTTGATGATATGCACTGTACGTTGTTAGCCACATGTATAACAGTTGGTGCTGTTCTTCCTGATTCAATGTCGCAAATACTTGCATATCCAATTCCTTTTGTACATGTGATTCTAATTTCTGTCGCATTTTTTGCAATGCATGGTTTGCATGTTTCATTTCTTCAAGCAATGTCTTGCGTTGCATAGGATCAAGTTTCATCACCTGTTCATGACGAATGCGATTTCTTGTGTATGCATTTGATGCATTACTTTCATCCTCATAATATACAATGTTGTGCATTTTGCAGTAATCATATAAATCTTGCTTACTATAGTTGAGTAATGGTCGAAGTACATGTACGCCTTTAATCGTACTATCTGTATCCATTCCATATACACGTGGAATCGATTTTCTTTGTTTTTGCATGAGATAGGTTTCCAGTACATCATCTTGATGATGTGCAACAAGTACACCTTTCGCATTTGTTTGCTTTACGATTTCCTTGAAAAATTGATACCGAATATTTCGTGCCTGTGCTTGAAAATTTCCCGGGTTATATTCTTTTACGTGATATGCAAAAAAAGGAATGTCATATTGCTTACAATACAAACAAACTCCATTTTCATCTCGATTGGCGGTATCGCGTTTGTGGTAATTCACATGTGCGACAACCAGTTGATAATTCTTGTTGCGATACATATCTAACAGCGCCATTGAGTCTGCTCCACCAGAAACAGCAACAACCCAAGTTTCACATTCATTACTCATGGTGCAATTATACCACGCACATGGTAACAATTTGTGAAAAAATGATGAAGATATCAAGTGAGAATATGTAAAAATGAATTTATCTATTTTAATTAATTCTCAAACTAATAAATAGGTTGGATTTATTTCTATATTTTTACATATGTAATATTTCGAATCAATAAACTACCCCGGGGCAGAGCCCAGAAAGCCATCCCATGGCTTTCCGACGGGGTATTCGGGTCGCTTCGCTCAAGCTGATTACACTCGCATTT